>DASYZW010000387.1:0-4103 GCA_035945915.1 Verrucomicrobiia bacterium
TTTTGTCCGGAAACTCCGCGACCGACGGCACGGCCTTTCCATCTTTGAAGGCAAACCCGGCACAGGCAAAACCTTTTACCTCCGCCACCTTATGGGCGTCCTCAAGGAATCGCATCGCTTTTATTTCATGCCGACGGCGAACCTGGGCGTCCTGTCCAGGCCCGAATTCATCGGCTTCTGGGCTGAACAACGCCGGAGCTACGGCGACCGGAAATTTGTTGTTATCCTCGAAGATTCCGACGCGGCCTTGCTGACGCGCGGTACCGACAACCGCGAGCAAGTCAGCGCTATCTTGAATCTCTCAGACGGGTTGCTCGCTGATTTTCTCCGCCTGCAAATCATCTGCACCATCAACTGCTCCTCCGCTGACATTGACCCGGCGCTGCTGCGTCCCGGCCGTCTGCTTTGCCATCGGGTTTTTAAGCGTCTTCATCATGTCCAAGCTGCCCGACTCGCCGAAAGCCTCGGCAAAACATTACCGACGGCCGATGATTATTCACTGGCTGAAATATTCGGCGGCAATGGCGCGCAGGGAATCAGCCGTCCGCGAATTGGATTCGCGGCATGACAAAAATATGAGGCTCTTTCAAGACTGTAGGAGACAACGTGAGGAGCCTCTGAAATCTCCAAAGAATGAACTTCGTCACCTCGGCTCCTACGCGGTTTTGAGAAAGGCTTGGATGAAAATTACAAAATCAGGAATCGTTGACGAACTGAAAGAAAAATACAAAGAGCGGCTGACTCAGGCCCAACAAGACCTAAAGGGAGTATGGCAAGGGCGCGAAGGCGCCGCGATCGTTGTGATTCGGATTGGGCCTGCAACCATTGCGGAGCCAAAGCCGCCAGCATCGCCAGCTTGAAGCCTTAAACCTGTCCGCGCCATCCAAATGACGCGAAGAAGAGCAAACGCGTCTTGTACGAAGGAGCAGAGAAGCCTCGTTGAGAAACGGCACGGTTGATTCCTCAACACATCCACAAATAAATAAAAAGCCTCCCCGCCTGAGGGAGGTGTAATTTCAATAATCTTCAGGGAGCAAAACCGTTGTGACCGAACGGTCAGCTTCCGTGATGATCCAGAATTTCACGCCGGAGGTGAGTGGTAGACCGAGAGGAGCCGAAAGCCTTTTTGCAGTGACAATTCGTTCTCCTGACGATCGTGTTCGTCCACGTCGCCCCAGTCACCGGCTTGGTGCCGTCGAATACTCTGCAGGATATCGTCCTGGGTAACATAAACCAGATTTTCGTGCCAGAGGCACAACTATGGCGCAACGAACTGGCGATTAAGTCAAGGTCTCGGTTTTTCCGGGCTGACAGGTTTGCCATGGCAGCGTGAGGATGTCGGCGTGCGCCAATAGGGAACCCAAGTCCGTGAAAAGAAACAAACCCTGCCCGCGTTCAAGTTGCCGGCTGGCTTCAATCAGGTGCTTCACGCGCTCGGCGCTGGTGGTGACGGTGAGCACACGAAATCGATTAAAGCCAAATCGGGAACGGTGAATGTTTTGTGTCCAGGTGGCTTCATAGGCGAGCAGCTTTCGGTAAAAGCTGCTTTTTTCAAAGTTTGACCGCATTACGGGCATGGTGGCGCGATCAGCTTCTAAAAAGAAATAGGCGCGGTTGCGATCGGGAAATTCCAAGGCAAAAACACGGTCGGGCTGCGCGCCAAGCTTCAATTGGTGTTTGGCGATGACATGCCAGCGGAACGGTTCACGTTTTCGCCGGGTCTCGGCGGGCAATGGAAGTTTGTCGGCTGAAATCAACCGCACGCCGCCTTGACGGCGACACGCCAATTCAAAAGCGACCATGACATCGGCGGTCAATAGCGCGTGCTCCAGAAAGAGCCTCTTCACTTCCTGATTTTTCGCGCTCCAATCCAGCCGGTGAAAGGGAAGATTCAATTCACGTTTTAACAGCGCCGCCCCGTTATGCCCCAAGCCATAGACCATGCTACGCGAACCGCCCTGATGATAATAGTCAATCTGCGCTCGTGGCCGTTCCAGGTAACCGTGATGATAAAGGCGCTGTAACCGTCGCAACAATTGCTGCCGGCTGCCGCCAATCAGCGCGTGGATATGTGTTGAACGGAGAAAGCGGTGCTCGAATACGAGCCGAATCATCTCCCGATCCCTGACCGTGAGTTGAGGAGGGACAATTTGCTTTACGCGCGTGAAGCGTGGCAGGCGGCCTGACGGCATCCTTTTATTTTATCACGAACGAATCATTTTGATTCAGCAGCCAGCGGTTGAGTTTGTTTTCGACCACCATGCGCTGCGTTGCGAATCGTTCCCGTGAACGGGCAATCAGTTTTTCCTTTCGGCCAACCCGATTTTCCAGAGGTTTTAATGTGCGGCCACGAAACGGCGTCCGGCTTGTTCCGGCCTCCAGCAGACTTACCAGCACTTCGTACCGGTTGAGGTCGGCAAAATGTTGTATCTCGAACACGTTACCAAATTCCTTTTTGAGCACTTCGGCATCGGTGCTGCCGACACGGAACGCGATGAGCGTGCCGACATTGCCGAACACGGCCTGACGCACGGGCAACGAAAGCTGGTCAATGTATTGATGGGACAGGACCAGACAGAGACGATATTTCCGGCTCTCGGCCAGAATCGAAGCGAAGGCTTCGGTGGAAAAATTCTGGAACTCGTCAATGAATAGATAAAAATCGCGGCGCGAGTCTTCCGGTCGTCTGGCTCTGGCCATCGCCGCAAGTTGAAATTGTGTGGTCAACAGCGAACCGAGCAGATTCGCTTTCTCATGGCCGATCTGTCCTTTGGACAGGTTGGCAATGAATAGCCGTCCGGCGTCCATGACGAACGGAAAGCTCACTTTTTTTCTGACTTGGCCGAGAATGTTGCGAATGACGGGATTCAACAGGAACTGGCCGAGTTTGTTTTGGATCGGCGCAATGGCCTCACGTTGGAAGCGCGGATCATAACTTTCATATTCTGTCTGCCAAAAATTCCGTATGAACGGGTCTCGGACTTGATTCAGGACCCAGCGGCGATAAGCAGAATCTGTCAGCAGCCGGTTCACGCCCAACAGGGAAGTATTGGGACAATCGAGCAAAGCGACGATGGCATTGTAGAGAATATATTCCAGACGCGGCCCCCAAGAATCCGACCAGATATTCTTGAACGCAGCGACGATCCCGGATGCCGCCAGATGTCGCTCGTCCTTCGCAACATCAGCCAGGAGATTCAAGCTGATAGGGAAGTCGAGGTCAGCGGGATTGAAATAAACCAGGTGATCGGCACGGGCCGGTGGAATGTGATTCAAAAGTTCATCGGCCAAATCACCATGCGGATCAATCACGCCGACACCATGCCCGGCTTGAATGTGTTGCAGGATCAAATTGCGGAGCAAGGTTGTCTTGCCCACGCCAGTTTTGCCGATGACATAAAGATGCTGGCGTTGATCCTCCAGGGAAATGGCAAAAATCCCGGTTTTGCCCCAAGAATCCTGCTGACCGATGATGATAGGTTGATCATTCATAGTTTCAAAGTCAGCCGTCACTCCGATCGCCAGCGGCGAACCCGGCGTGTGATGGATTCGCCTGCCGGCGACTGCGGGAACGATCCCGCCTCCGACATACGTTATGGGAGCGAGCCGGAGAGGTAATGGCGGCTGACTCTAACACCAGAAGGAGCAATCCTTGGTAATCATAACCCGTAACCCGCCAGAAGCGGAATGGCTGACGCCATGCGGCTGATAGGGCGCGGCGCTTTTTCCAAAGGCGGAAGTAGTAAAACGGTCGTCGCGCGAAGCGTCGTGGACTCGTAAACCCTTCGTCCCCCACGTGTCGGCCCATTTTGGTAAAAATGGCGAGCGGCCGACTTCGCGCTTTTTGGTGAGACCCGAATGGTAATGAAGTGGTTGAACCCTTTAGCCGGAGGAAAAAGCGCGAAGTCGGGCGCTAGCCAGACGACACGTGGGGGAACCAGTATGGCTCAATCGAGCCACCGGGCTGCTAAGCCACCGGGCGCTAGCCCCTACAAACCATGTTTGTAGTGTCTTATGTTGACCTGGCAAAAGCGTAGCGGCTCAATTTGAAATTAAAAATTAAACAGCCTTCCAGCGACAATGCCAGAAGGCCCAGTAGTTCT
>DASYZW010000388.1:0-3258 GCA_035945915.1 Verrucomicrobiia bacterium
GGGAGTGCTGAACCTGACGGACCAGAACTACCATCTGGATCCTTTGAATTGGCAATCTGAGCTTGCCCGCACTCGCACTTTCACGGCATCGTTGCGCTTGAATTACTGATCCTGTGCTCAGCCAGATCGCCCAAAAGTTTCCCCGGCTGTTGCCCGCGGCTGTTGTCGCGGGGATACTCGTATTTCTCAGCGCATGCTTGGTCGCGACAAATTCAGGATTGGTTAACAGGAGTTACGATCGATCCCAAGCCGCGCTGGATCCGGTGAATCTTTCCGGCGCGCCGGTCGCCCTGGTGTACATGGATTTTGATTCGTATCTTCGCGAGAAACAAAATCCCACCCAGCCGTGGGACCGCTCGTTACATGCGCGCCTGCTGAATCGTCTTACGACCGCCGGCGCGCGGGCTGTCGTCTTTGATATCATCTTCGATGGCCCCGGAACAGATCCGGCGGCGGACCAGCAATTCATTCAGGCAATTCGCGCAAACGGGCACGTCGTGCTGGCCGGCGAAATCGGCCGGGGCAGCCAAAACACTGGCCAAACCGCGGGATATCAAATGTTGAGATTATCCAAGCCGGGCGAAACCTTCATGGCCGCAGCCGCGACCTGGGGGGTGGCCAATGTGCAATTGGATGATGATTTTGTCGTTCGCCGGCAGTTTGAGGGCTTGCCAGGATTCATGGAGCCATCCCTTTCGTTTGCCACCGCAAACCTGCTGGATTTGGCCGTCACGAATTCGGCCCGGGGCCGCTGGATGCGTTACTATGGCAAACCCCTTGCGCTGCCGCACGTCAGTTACAGCGCCGCATTGCATCCGGAAGAAGTCGGCGACAATTTTTTCCGGAATCGGGTTGTTTTCGTCGGGGCACGGCCGACGACCGGGACCATTCTGGAGCGAAAGGACGAATTTCGAAGCCCGCTGGCGTCCTGGGGCGATCCGGATTTATTTATGCCGGCAGTGGAAGTTCACGCAACCCAGTTATTGAACCTAATCCGCAAGGATTCGTTATCACGATTTCCTCCGGGAGCCGAATTCGTTTTCCTGTCATTATCGGCAGTAATATGCGCGGGACTGTTGTTTTCATTTCGGCCCGTGCCCGCCGCCGGGATTGCCGTCCTGCTCGAGGCTGCCGTTTTCTTCGTTGTCCCCGGCGCGCTGGGCAGAGCGAATCTTTGGTTCCCGTGGTTGATGATTTGCGTCGTACAAATTCCCGGCGCTCTCGGCGGGTCCGTCGTCTTTCAATCGCTCGAATGGTATCGCCAGAAGAAAAAGTTCGAAGCGCAACGGCGCGCGGATGAAGCAAAGATTCGTGAACAGGCCGCGCTCATTGAAAAAGCGCGCGATGCCATCTTTGTCGAAGACCTGTCCGGCAATATTCTTTATTCAAACCCCAGCGCGAATTTCCTGTATGGCTGGAGCGATGGGCAAAAAACAACGCACCCATCTAACGCGATTTCCCTCGCCGAGGCGCGCAGGACGGCTTTGGCTCGCGGGGAGTGGCTGGGGAAAATTGACCAGACTTCCAGTAACGGCGGTAAAATCATCGTGAACAGCCGATGCACGTTGATCCGCGATTCGCGCGGACAGCCCGCTTCACTGCTGTTTATCAACACAGACATTACGGAAAAGACCAAGCTGGAACTGGAATTCTTCCGGGCGCAGCGCATCGAAAGCATCGGCTTGATCGCCGGCGGCATTGCCCATGATTTAAACAATGCGTTATCTCCCGTGCTCATGGGGCTTCAAATGCTCCGGCAACAAAGCGCCGATGACGATACGCGCCGAATGCTGTCCGTCATGGAAGACAACACTCATCGGAGCGCCGATATGGTCAGGCAGGTGCTCCTCTTTTCGCGCGGTCATAACGCCGAACAATCAGCCCTCGATCCGGCTGCCTTGTTGCGTGAAATTGAACGCATCGTCCAGCAAACCTTTCCCAAAAATATCAACATCGCCACGCTGGCGCCGGCGGATATTTGGACAGTCATGGGCAATGCCACTCAATTGCACCAGGTTCTTCTAAACTTATGCGTTAACGCGCGTGATGCGATGCCATCCGGCGGACAACTCACCCTGGCCGCGGACAACGTTCCACTGGACGCCGACGAGGCCTCCAAAATGAATGGCGCCCGTCCGGGCAGATTTGTCATGTTGCTCGTTTCAGACACAGGCACAGGAATTTCACCGGAAATTCTGCCACGGGTTTTTGAGCCCTTTTTTTCCACCAAACCGGCCGGCCAGGGCACCGGACTTGGCCTGGCGACCACCGCCCGAATCATTGCGCAGCACGGCGGATTCGTTAATTTAAAAAGCGAAGCCGGCCAGGGCACAGTCGTCGAAATCTATTTGCCGGCGATCACGATTTCTCCCTCCGTCGGAGTGCCGCCCTCCGTCCCGGCATTCCTCCCGCGCGGTTCCGGCGAACTCGTTTTGGTCGTGGATGACGAACAATCCGTGTGTGAGATGATTTCAATCGCGTTAACCGCCCAGGATTATCGCGTTGTCATTGCGGCCAATGGCGCCGAGGCCATTGCCCTTGCCCGGCAGCGGGCCGACGAGATAAAACTCGTTTTGCTCGACGACGATATGCCGGTCATGAGCGGCAAATCCGCGTGGCCATCGTTACGAGCCTGTCTTCCGGGACGCGAAATTATCTTAATGAGCGGCATGGAACCGAATGCCGAAGAAAATGATGGCTTGAAACGGTTGCACAAGCCGTTTCGATTGGAAGATTTGCTGACCGCCGTTGCCCAGCGTCTTGCCTGAACATCTTATGCGAAGTTCCGCAGCCTAGCCCGGCTCAAGTTGACGCATCAAGCCGGCTTTTGAGCGGAAGCGTAAAACTGACGATGAAGCCGGAACGTTCGGTTCGATTACGGGCGGTAATTGTGCCATGGTGCAATTCAACAATGCTTTTGCAAATGGCAAGCCCAAGTCCCGAACCCGAGCGCGGCCTCGGCGAGGAATTGATTTGGCTGAAACGCTGAAACAACTCGCCCATCCGGTTGGGCGGGACGCCGGGGCCCTCGTCCCCGATTTCGACCGTCCAGGAATGGTCATCGCACTTCGAATGCAGCGTGATGACCCCATGGACCGGGCTGAAGTGAAGCGCGTTAGACAGCAAATTGAGGAGCACCTGCCGGATCCAGCCGTGGTCAAAGGCGGCTTCCGCGTTGTCGTTCCGAACCACTGCAAACTGGCGCTCCTTATCCTCGGCGAGCAATTGCGCGTCTTCAGAAAAATTCAAAATGAATTC
>DASYZW010000389.1:0-4221 GCA_035945915.1 Verrucomicrobiia bacterium
CGACGGATGAAAGCCCCAGAGCGATGTTTCGCTCAACGTTTTCGACGACGACGATGGCGTCATCCACGACAATGCCGATGGCCAAAACCAGCCCGAAAAGAGAGAGCGCATTGATACTGAAACCGAACACGAGCATCATGACGAACGTGCCCACCAGAGATACCGGCACGGCCGCCAGGGGAATGATGGCCGCGCGCCAGGTTTGAAGAAAGATAATGACGACGATGACGACCAGCAGGATGGCCTCGCCCAGGGTATGAACGACGGCCTCGATGGAATGGCGCACAAAAATGGTCGGGTCATACACCACGGAATAATCGATGCCTTCGGGAAAATTCTTTTTTAATTCCTCCATGGTTTTGCGGACGGCGCGGGAGAGTTCGAGCGCATTGGCGCCGGGCGTTTGGAAGATGGGCAGCGCGACGGCGGTCTTGTTGTTCAACAAGGATTCGAGCGAATAGTCGCCGGCTCCCAGTTCGATTCGTCCGACGTCTTTCAGCAGGGTTTTTTCGCCGTCGGGCCCTGTCTTGACCACGATATTGCCAAACTCCTCCTCGGTCGTGAGGCGCCCTTTGACGTTGACGAGCAATTCGAAGTCGACCGGGTCCCGGGTCGGAGGCTGGCCCACGATCCCGCCGGCCACTTGAACGTTTTGTTCCCGAATGGCGGCCACTACGTCGCTGGCCGTGAGGTTTCGCTCCGCGAGTTTGTCCGGGTTCAGCCAAACGCGCATGGCATAATCACCCGAGCCAAAAACTTCCACGTCGCCCGCGCCGGGTATGCGGGCAAGCACGTCCTTCACTTGCAACGTGGCGTAATTGCGCACGTACACTTCGTCGTAACGATTGTTCGGCGAAAACAAGTGAACGACCATCGTCAGGTCGGGCGATTGTTTCGTCGTTGTCACTCCCAGTTCCCTTACCTCCTCCGGCAATTTTGGCAGGACCTGTTGCACGCGATTTTGCACCTGCACCTGCGCTTTATCCGGGTCGGTGCCGAGGTTGAAGGTGACCGTCAACGTCATGACGCCGTCCGCGGTTGCCTGCGAATACAGGTAGAGTGAGCCTTCGACGCCGTTGATGGCCTGCTCCAATGGTGAGGCAACCGTTTCGGCGATGGTCCGGGGGGTTGCGCCGGGAAAAGTCGCGCGAACGACAATCGTGGGCGGCACGACTTCGGGATATTCGGCAATCGGCAGCTTGAACATGGCCAGCAAGCCCATGACGAAGATGGCAATCGAGAGGACGCCGGCAAAGATGGGGCGCTTGATGAAAAAATGTGAAAAGTTCATCGGATCAAAAGACGGTTGTGGAAATGGATTTAGCGCCGGGCGGTCTGGACGTTTGACTGGCTGCCCGGCGCGGTTTCGCGCACGGCTGAAACGGGCATGCCCGGCCGGACGCGTTCGAGGCCGTTCACGACAATTTCATCGCCGGCGACGAGGCCGGAGCGAACGATGCGCTCGCCGTCCACGAGCGGACCCAACTGCACAGGCTGATAGGCAACTGTGTTGGTGCGCGTGAGGAGGAGCACATATTTTTGAGACAAGTCAGTGCCGATGGCGCGTTCGTCCACCAGGTAAGCGGAATGGCGGTCGCTCATCGGAATGCGAATCCGCGCGAAGAGACCGGGCACGAGGCTGCCATCATCGTTCGGGAAGACGGCGCGCACGAGGATGCTGCCCATGTTCGAGTCGAGATGGTTATCGAACGATTCGATCGAGCCGGCGCGCGGAAAGTTGGCTTCGTCGGCCAGTTCCATTTGCACGGGAATTTTGCCGCTATCGTCACTGCCAAGTTCTTTGGCGCGAACGAGCTGGCTGAACTTGAGATAGGAATCTTCGTCCATGTCCGCGTAGACATAAACCGGGTTGACCGAAACGATGGTGGTCATGAGGGAGGTCGAACCGGCGACGCCACTGACGTAATTGCCCTCGGTGAGAAGCGCGCGGCTGACGCGGCCGCTGATGGGCGCGCGGACCTGGGTGTATTCGAGGTCCAGACGGGCGGAGTCAAGAGCGGCTTTGGTCTCTTCGTAGCGGGCTTTGCGGGCATCGGCTTCCTCGAGAGAGATGGCCTTGTTTGCCAGCAAATCAGCAGTGCGATCCTGTTCGCGTTTGGCCTGTTCATATTCCGCCTCACGCTGGTCGAAGACGGCCTGGTTCCAACGCGGATCAATTACAAAGAGCACGTCGCCTTGATTGACGAGCTGGCCCGATTGGAAACAGACCTTTTGAATGTAGCCGGAAACGCGCGGGCGCACGTCGACCGCTTCCACGGGTTGGACGCGGCCGGTGAATTCGCTCCACTCGACGATTTCCTTTTGCTCAACCGGGGCCACGGTGACCTGGGGCGGCGGCATGGGCGGTTGAGCGGCGGCGCGGCCGCAACCCGAGACGAGTCCGGCCGCGCCAGCCATCACCGATCCCCACAAAACTAAATTCAAAATATTATTCTTCATAGTCTTCACTTTTCTCCTTGTTAGTGACGAATGACCGGGGCTGATTCGGACATCCATCTTCTTCGCCGTCAAAAATTTTTACGTCAGACGGCGATGGCGTAATCGCTGTGCAACGTTCCGCCGTGGCCGTAGCCAGCCGAGATGGCGGCGATCCGTTCTTCGGCCAGGGTGGGGAAAAACAATTGAGGATAATCCGTTTCCGAAGCAATCGCCGCGGCTTCATTCAACGCGAGTTGAAACAACCGCTGCGGGAATTCGATCGGGTCATTGAAGCCGGCGCCGAAGTTTTGCCGGGCCCGCTCAATGTTGAGGACCAATTTTTGCCCTGAAGCAATCCACGACTCAGGAACTATTTTCACGATATTTTTATTTTGCGTATTCATACGTTTGCCTTTTTATAGTTGTCTGGTTAGTAAAGAAAATGGCTAAAAATTTTTAAGCGGCGGTCGTTTCCGGCTCCTTAACGCCGAGCATGGCGAAGATGCCGCTTTCGCTATCGCGCAGGACCTCGACGTCGTTTTGGATTCGCGCCTGGGTCAGCAGCCCTTCGTAGTAGGCGAGGATCATCCGCGCTTTGGCGGCGGGATCCGGGGCATGAATGAGGCCCGCCGCATGGGCGTCACGGATGGCGGATTCCAGGTAGCGGCGTTTGCAATCCAGGATTTGCTGAATTTTCTTTTGCAACTGGCCTTCCATGGTGGATACTTCGGCCCCGAGACAAAATTGCGGGCACCCGAGCGCCCGGCCGTATTTTTGCTTCATTTCCTGCTGGATTTTATAGGTAAATTCGCAGTATTTGCGAATTCGATCCAGCGGAGACACCATCGGCGAAAACATCCTGTCCAATTCCGCCTGTTTGGACTGCCAATTGGTTTCGAATGCTTCCACCGCAAGCTGGGCTTTGGATTGAAAGAAATAATAAAAGCTGCCTTTTTTGACCCGGGCCTTCTCGCAGATCTGGTCGATGGTCGTGCTGCCGTAGGAATTCGTCCATAGGAGTTCCAGCACGGCATCCATCAATCTCACTTTTGCATCACTGACACGGCCCATAACAAATTGCTTCTTTCAATATCATCGTCCCCAATTTCAGGGAACACAAACAATTTAGCATAGTCGACTAAATGGTCAACTATTATTTTCGGGAAATATTTTGAGGACAAGTCTATCGAGCGGTTACGGGCTTTGCGGTGCCCGGGGAGGCGTTGGTTTTTGCAAAATCCATTTCGATTTCTTCGAGGGTTTTGCCTTTGGTTTCTTCGAGGTATATCCAGCAAAATAACAGGCAGAGCACGCACATGGAGCCGTAAACGGCAAACGAATATCCGTGCAGACGGTTGAGAAGGGGCGGGAAGGTATATGAGACGACGAAGTCGGCGGCCCAGAGAGTAAAAGTGGCAATGGCGACAGCGAGGCTTCGGAGACGGTTGGGAAAGATTTCTGAAATCAACACAAACACAACCGGTCCGAGCGAGAAGCCGAACGACGCAAGATAAATCATGATACAAATGAGAACGAAATAGCCTTTTGCATGGTTGCTGATGAACGTGATGGCGAGCAGGGTCATGGCAATGGTCATGCCGATTGAGCCAATCAACATTAGCGGTTTTCTACCCATCCGGTCGACGAAGCACATGGATATGGCCGCAAACGTGAGGTTGACCATGCCCATAACCGCGGTTTGCAGCAAGGCTGAATCTTTTCCAAAGCCGGCGGACTCGAAAATGGAGGGGGCGTAATACATCACGACGTTGATTCCGGTGA
>DASYZW010000390.1:0-3018 GCA_035945915.1 Verrucomicrobiia bacterium
TCCGGCGGGTCGTTGAGAAATCAAGCGCAAGCGCGGATGCGGCGCTCAACTCTTCCGACGAGGAGGCTATTTTACGGCCTTGCTTCCGGTTTCCGGGTCCCCGGCGATGGCCGAAAGGGCGGCGGGTTTGTATGGTTTACATATTTGCGCACGAGCCAGGTCTTTTGCATCGCTTCAACCAACCGTTCCACTTCACGCATCGAAACCTTTGTTTGCAGGACCAGGCCCGGCAGGTCTTTCGCTTCGTCGGCCACGGCGCCGGTGATTTGCGGCAGACGCGCAGTGCCGGTCTGAATATTGTTTACCGCAACGCCCAGGTTTGTCGCCGTACTTTGCAATTCGCTCATCACATTATTCGCCCGGGCCAGGAGATTTTGCATCTCGACCGCCAGGGCGGGATCCGCAATCAGTTTGCCGGCGGCGCCCTTGCCCTGCTCGATTCCCTCGACCAGGCTATTCAGGCGGCCGGTCAGCCGCCCCAACTGCTCCTGGGTAGCAATCAGGTTCGTGCCAAGCGCGGTCCAGGTATCAAGGCCCACGCTCATTTTTGTCAGGACCGGCAAAGCGGCATTGCGGATTTCTTCAATTTCAGTTTCCATCGTGGCCGGCAACTCCCGGCAAGCAATCGAAGCATTCTTTTCCGGCAACGGCTGGCCCTGACCCCGGGTGATCTCAAAGTAAGCGTCGCCCGCCAAACCGAATTTCTTTTTGACCACCGCTGACGAATCCGCCCGCACAAACCGGAAAAAGTCCCGTCGGATGCTGGTTTGAGCTTCCATCCGTCCGGTTTCATCCACAATCACGTCAGAGACCGAGCCCACGAGGGTTCCGAGAAAGTAGACCTCGGAACCCTGCCGGATTCCCGCCGCGCCGGCTTCGGGCAAAGTAATCCAAAGAGTGACATGACTTCTGAACCAACTCTGGCTGTGGCCGGTCCACACGATCGTTGCGACGAGCACGGCGATAACGAGCAGCACGAACGTACCGGTAATTTCGTTGACGCGGCGAAATTTGACGGTGTCCGCCAATTTCCGGTCCTGGTCATTGCCTTGCGAAGGCCCGGGCGTGTTGGTTATTTCTTTCATGGTTACCAATAAGTCAGCAGCGAAACCACGGCGGAGATGACAAACAATCCCGCGACGGAGCGGGTGAGCGCCCGCTGCGTGGCCTGCGGGATTTCCGCGACCGAATTGCCGATGCCCAGCCCGCCAATGCAACAGGACGCTCCGGCAAAAAGGGCGGGCAGGATGCTTTTAGCGAGGATGTTGAAAAGATCGACCGGCCGAACCGCGCGCGACACAGTGTCCGCAAAGAGAAACAAATCGCGGCTGCCTTTTCCGGTCCAGGCGGCGAACAGGAAGCCGCTGGCGAAAGTCACGAGGATAAAAACAATTGTCAGGCAAAATGTGGCAACCGCCGCGCCCAGGACCCGCGGCATGACCAGATGCAGGAACGGATCGCTTCCCTGCGATTCCAGCGCGCGGACTTCCCCGTTGATTTTAAGAACACCCAACCGGGTCGTCATCGCGCTGCCGCTCCGGACGATCACCACGAGGTTGATCAGCACCGGGCCAAGTTCACGCGCCACGACGGTGACCAATAACGGGCCGAGCAATTGCGATTGTCCCGTTTCACCGGCCCAAAAAGTGAGTTGCACCACCACGGAAATACCGGCAAACAGCGCCACGGCGCCAACAAACCAGAGCGGTTCAACGCCGATGGACAGGAGTTGCAGGGCAAACGCCTTTCGCACCGCGCGCGTCCAACACCGGGGTTGAACACAGACGCACAGGACTGTGCCAATCACGGCCGCCGCGTGACGCAATTCCCTCCATTGCGCCCAAACGGCCATACCCAATCTGCCAATCAATCGCACGGAGGCGGGGCGCCATTCAAAACGCGCATGGGTTAATTTGACTGGCATGGCGCGCCTCTCACTTTCATAAAGACAGGCTGGCGCACGGAATGGTTTCGGCCGCAAGGGGGGATAAGCCGCCGGCAGATGCGGGCCGGTTCAGCGGGGAGAGATCAAGCCGGTTCATATCATTTAATCAGGTTCGAGTCGCGCCAGCGAGCGCGCTTTCCAACGATTCGACGCTGATGGGTTTCGTTAAATGCACCGTAAAACCTGACGCCCGGCTTTGAGCCACATCCTGTTCCGCGCCGTAGCCGGTGAGGGCAATCCCTTTCGCGCCAAATTTCCTCTGGAACTCGCCCATCAAATCGAAACCGCTCCCGTCAGGCAGACCGATGTCCGAAATGAGCAATTCAAAATCTATATTGTTCTCCATCAACGAACACGCCTGAACAAACGAAGCAGCGCTTGTCACCGTGTAATGGCGCTGAAGGAGCAATTGCGTTAAGATCGACCGCGTCGGCTCGTGATCTTCCACAAGCAAAATGTGAAGTCGTTGCGCGGATTTTTCTTCGTTGACCGCGAGCGCCGCCGGCGCCGGCGGCAAACCCGCCGGATTCGCTTTCTCCGTCAAATTGGCCAGCGGCAGTTCAATTGAAAATATCGCGCCCATGCCTTTGCCCGGACTGGACGCGCGAATCGAACCGGAATGTAATTCCACGAGCGACCGCGAAATTGCCAGCCCCAATCCCAGGCCGCCGAAATGATGGGAGCCTTGTGAAAACGCGTCAAAAATTCTTTCAATTTCCTCCGGACCCATTCCAATCCCGGTGTCGCGGATATTAATCAAAATTTTATTTCCGGGAAGAGTTTGGCTGTCAACGCTGATTTGGCCGGACTGGTGAGTGAATTTCACGGCATTTTTCAAAACGTTCCAAAAGACCTGTTGAAGACGGACGCCATCGCCCAGAATTTTATGGCTGCCGTCGCTAAGCCCAAGTTTCAGCGAAATTTGCTTTTTTTCGATTTCATTGGAGACCGTGGAGATGGCGTCATTCAAAATCTCGTGAACGTCCAGCTCCGCCAGAGTAAGCGCCAATTTGCCGTGGGTGATCCGGGTCAAATCCAACAAATCGTCAATCAGCCTCGCCTCCAATTCAATG
>DASYZW010000391.1:0-2786 GCA_035945915.1 Verrucomicrobiia bacterium
CCCATGTTGACCGAAAAATGCTCGAACCCGCCCCCGACCGTGATTTGATTGATAGGTACCGCGTAGCTGGAACCGTCGGCGGCGCCCGTCCCGAAGATATTCAGCGTCACTCCGACTCCCGTGTTGGCTCCGTGGGTTATGGCCATATCGAAGGACAAGGTGTAGTCGGAGAGCGCAGGGTCGGTGTTGCCCGTTGGCGTGTACACGGGAGAATTGACGCCGGCGTTTTCGGAGACGCCGTTGGTGATATTGCCGCTCAATTGCAGCGCCCGGCCGGCGCCCCCCGCCCCGGGAGCGACGACGGTTGAGGTGACGCTGCCGCCAGAGCCGTAATTATAGGTGCTGCCAAACGCACCCGGAGAATCAGAATCGAAATTGTTTGATAAGACAGTGGTTTGCGCATGCGCTGTGATGCCAAAACCGCTCATTGCGGCGGCAACGACGACCCTGAAAATAATTGATGCACAACGTGGTTTTATAAGTCCGTTTATCACGTTATTCGTTGTAACGCCGCCGAATTTCTGGTGCTGATGGACGACAACTTTTCCATTGAACCCAATTTTGTTCTGGCCCCTCGTTTCCTTAGGAAATTCCCCGCCGAAAGTCACGTTACAGAGGTCCTGTGGTTTTCCAATGTCTTGGATGCACAAACATCACATCAGCGGTTTAAAACCATTCACCACCAAAAATAAGGCGTGTTGCCACCCGTTCGTACCTGCGTTGGATTCTGTTTCGCATTGGCACTTGAGGCGTTGAATTTCTGCCATTGAACATGACCATCTTTGTATGCGTAATTGCCGCCAGCGGGCATCCCATTCTCCAAATGAGCGCTCAAATGTGGGTATTGTCTGCCGTTTATGCTAAAGCCGCCGCCCACGCTGCCAAAGTTGTCTCCGGGAGTCGCTGGAAGGTTGGCGCCGCTGCTGAGCATCACATCCGCGATGAGCACGCGAGTTGACACTTGGTCCCGATATGGTGTAAATGGCCAAACCGGGTTTGGGTGGTTTTCTGCGCTAATAGTTGTGTTTTGATTCGTCGTGGCCAGTTTGGACGCGCTGGCCGGATTCCCGCTGAAGGCGAAGGAATAGCCGACAATGTTAAATGGATGGCCAGTATTCGTGCCAAAGTTCCACAGGGAATCCTGGTTTATAAAGTTCACGTAGTCATTAAATTTCGGGGCGGTGCTGGGACAATAGAATGTTTTTTTCTGACAGCCACTCGCCAACATCGCAGTCGTTACGGGCCACGGTATATCCCAGGCCCAGGAAGCCCCGGAGCCGGGCGTGAGAACCGGCAGCTTGCCGTTATTGTCAATGGAATACATATCCACGGAGAGATAGAGCTGCCTTTCATTGTTCTCGCAAACTGTGCGTAAGGCCCTTTCTTTCGCCTTGGCCAGTGCCGGCAGCAACAACGCCGCCAGAATGGCAATAATAGCTATAACGACGAGCAATTCGATCAGCGTAAAACCAGAATTTCGTTTCATGTCCGATGAATTCAAATTCAATTTATTTATGATTTTGATTTTTGAGGCCATTTCATCTTGGCCGCCGCAGCCAAACCCAAGCTGCGGCGGCCCCTTTTTTTGTATGGTGATTGATCGTGACGCTTAATCACTGACTCGGCGGGGGGCTCGACAGCCGGAAAAATGCATTTGGCGAAGGCGTTCCGCCCACCGTCCCGTCAACTGTCGGCAGGCATCCGCTCGGGACCAAAGTCCATTTCAGTGTGGTTCCCATCAAGGTCGGCGTCGTGTTCGTGCTGCCCGTTCCACTGCCGTAGTATTTGGGTGAGAACCACACATTGGTGCCACTGTTCAGACTGGCTTTGGTTTCCAGTCCGAACCCATCGTCGGGAATAGTCCAGTTCACCCAGTAAGAAGGAGCGCTTGGGACCAGGATGACGCTGCCTGCGTCCCTGGAAAAGCTCGGATCCCAGACAGTGGTGTCCAAATTGGTTTCACTTGTGAAGTCGTCGTTCTCGTTTAGTCCGCCAATATTCGTCACGGCAATTTTGCTGATGTCTGTGAATTGACCAAAACCGCCTGTGGCTCCCGCAGATGTTCCAAAGAAAATAGTCAATGGATCCACGAACTTAGCGGTCATATTTGTATCCAGGACGAAGGAGGCGCTGGTGCCATCCGGCGCGGTCACCGTGCCATTCGTATCGGTGGTGAAGGTTAATGTCCAAGTGCCGCGACCATTGGTGCTGGTGGTGGCCATTGGGGCGACCACAACATTCGTTTCATAACCGTTAACGTTGGCAGGCGAGTTGGTTTTGAAAGCAAGAGCTGTCGTAAACCCGCTCGTACCTCCGCCAGACCTGATTGTCCACAGAAGGTCATCGGCGTTGTTATAAACGGCATATGGGCCGTACGGGGCGGTGCCGGCATTCGGAACGAACTGTATGTTCATCGTATAATTGGCAACGGTGTCGAAGTCCTGAAACGTAATCGCATAGCTGACTGGTGTGCTTGGGGTTGCAAGACCAACCCAGGACTGGTTGATGTCCACCGTTGCCATTCCTTCCTGGGTATAGACTGCGTCTGATGCCTGTTGAAAAATTCTCAAACCCCGTTTGGCAGGCAGCACGCTTAGTATTGGCTTCGGAGGCGGAGGCGGGTTTGTATTGACCGTTATCTCAAGATTGTCAATATCAATCGTGATCGGGACACCCCCAAGATTGGCCGGATAAGCGACATCGCCGAGCCCAAAAGAAAAATTGGTGGTAGCCGTAATAGTAACGCCACTGTTTTTAAAACTGCTCAGCGGAATTGCATAGTGTTG
>DASYZW010000392.1:0-2543 GCA_035945915.1 Verrucomicrobiia bacterium
ATACCACGTCGTTTCATAGTTCACGATTACCTGGATGTGGCCCTTTTTTGCGGCCGCGGCGATAGCGCGTGCGGCTTTCATGTTCACAGCGAGCGGTTTTTCCATCATAACGTCCACACCGTGCGCGGCGCAGGTTTCGACCACGCGCTGATGATCAAAGATGTCGGTAAAAGTCGCCACCGCATCAACCTTGGTTTTGGCAAACAGGGCGTCAAGGCTTGGATAAAAGAGATCGGGGCTTAAATGCAACCGGCTGGAATAACGGTCTATAAGGACCTGGTTTGTTTCGACAATCCCGACCAATTGCACGTCGTTCCTATCTTTGAATCGCGGCAAGAATCCCCAGGCGTGATCGTGGACGAGGCCGACGACGGCGATTCGGACGGGTGCGGTGGTTTGCGCGGACGACGCAAGACAGACAACCAATAGAAGGAGTGAGAGGGATTTTTTCATTTTGAGAGTTTCAGCCTTAATGTTTAACGCACAGAAGTCTCAGGTTCAAGTTTTTACGCGGGATCAGGCCGGAAACAGCGAACACAGAAATTCGTTTTGCTGGAATGGCCCCGGTTGAAAATTAGTCCCTCCTGTCTCAACGTTTCAGCGCTTTAACATTTCAACGCTGATGTTCATTGCTCGAAACATGAACGGGTAGAATTACAGGCGTTTTTGCCGACCGGCCGGTCGTCCACGCCCACGACGGTTTGGGTGCGATTGCACCAGACGTGGCATGGAGTTGCGTGTTCAGGTTCCTTTTCCGCAAAGGCTTCCTCGGGACTCCGTCCGGTATACATGGATTTGGTCCGTAAATGCCGGCAAAAATTCTGTTTCATGGTCAGCTATTCAGTTTAAGCAACGTTCGCCGGATCAGCGCGTGGGCCATCGGAACTTTATACGCGTTGTGCTGCAGTGGTTTCGCTTCTTTCAATATCATGTCCGCTGCCCGGGACGCCGTATCGGCGTTCAAAGGTTTGCCGTCCAGGAATTCATTGGCGGCTTCGACCTGGTGGGGAACGGGCGAGATGCTGCCCAGGGCGACACGCGGTTTGTCCAGTTTGCCATCCACGATATTTGCCGCCGCGGCGCAACTGACCAGTGCCCAGTCGAAGGAATGTTTATCACTGACCTGCAGGTACGCGCTGCGGCTTCGGACGGTCGGGATTTCGACGCGCACGATTAAATCCCCCGCCTCCAGCGAGTTGTGCGCCAACGGATTTTCCCAGGCGCGATGGTACAGCTCGTCCATTTTCATCGGCGCTTCTTTGCCGTCGCGCAGGACCATGGCCGTGGCGTCCAGCGCGGCAAACGTCGTTGCCAGGCTGGAAACGACCGGGCTGATGCAGGTGTTTCCGGTGAACAGGCTGTGATAGCGATTATCGCTTTCGCGGGCGTAGCAAAGGTCGCCGCCCTTCTTCAGGCAAACCGTGTCGCGATGCCGGAAATACCAGCAGCGCGAGTGTTGTGCGAGATTGCCCCCGACCGTGGCCACATTGCGGATTTGCGGAGAGGCAATTTCAGAGGCGGCATCGTGAATCCCGGGAAACAGTTTTTGGATTTCCGCGTGGTCTTCCAGCTCGGCAATTTTCACCAGCGCGCCGAGGGTCCAGGCATCCTGGCCCGGCTGGATTTGATCCAATCCGGGCAGCGACTTGATGTTGACTAAAATATCGGGCGACGCGAGGTAATCTTTTAATAATCCCAGCAGGTCGTTGCCTCCGGCAAGGTAGGCGCCATGGTCGCCGACGAGCTGGCGCGCGCTGTCGGGCGAGAGGGCGGTGGCGTATTCAAAGGCGTTCATAACATTATGCGGGCACTGCCGGCGGGACTTTTCCGAGCGCGGCCAGCACTTTGGCCGGGGTGATTGGAAGATTCGGGACGCGCACGCCGATCGCGTTGGCCACGGCGTTGGCAATTGCGCCGGCGGTCGGCACCGTGGAAGGTTCGCCGATGCCGATGACTCCGCGTTCCGGCATGTTGATCAGCACCGCTTCGATTTCCGGCACGTCCGCGATGCCGCTCAGTTTATACGTTTCAAAATTCGGATTGAGCACGACCCCGGACAGGTCGTCCATGACCCGCTCTTCATAAAGCGCGTAGCCCATGCCGATAATACAGCCGCCGTTGATTTGGCTCTCGAGCGTCAGCCGGTCGATGATGAGGCCGCAGTCGTGGACCGCGACGATTTTTTTCACGGTCACCAGGCCGGTTTCGGTATCAACTTCCACTTCGGCGAACTGGACGCCGTAGGCCGGGCCGCCCGCGAGCGATTCCTGCCATTGGCCGGTCACTTTCAGCGGGGTGACGCCCAGGGATTTGCAGGCTTTAAACCAATTGTCGCCTCGCGCGTCCGCCATTCCGCTCTTGCTCTGCAACTGGCTCAACGCATTGGAGCAGACATCATAAACCACCGGTGAAACCGAGGCGCACGTCGTGCTGCCTCCGCTGCCCGGCCCGGGCGGGAAATTGGTGTCGCCGACCCGCACGGTAATCTGTTCGGGCTTAAGGCCAAGAATCTCGGCGGCGACCACCGCAATGACCGTCTTTGT
>DASYZW010000393.1:0-4585 GCA_035945915.1 Verrucomicrobiia bacterium
ACGAAATGCCATTATTATGAAAATAATAATGGCATTATTGTTGGTAAGCTTGCTGTTCTGCGGTCAAAACTCATCCGCCAATTTGCCGTTTTTGTGTTCGGGATTAGGGATGAGCTTCTGATTGCGGCAATCCACGACCCAATCCAGATCCTCTAACGCAGTAAAGTTAATCCAATTTGCTGTTCTGGCAATGCTCGCAGGCTTGCATTGAATTTTCAAGATATTCACCTTGAAAAAGCCTAAATCCTCCAATAATTTAGCCTTGGTTTTGGAAGGGTGGAGAATCGCCCCGCTCTTTCTGAAATCGACCAACTCGAAAGGGTTTGGCGGCTTTAGAAAGAGCGGGGAGGAAAGTCCGAACACCAGAGGGCGCGATGCCGCGTAACCTCGTTCCTGAAACGGAGCGGGAATACATGCGGGAGGGAGCTAAAACTCCCGACGGACAGTGCCACAGAAAATAGACAGCCGCTGGCGCGAACTGGCGGTGATGGTGAAAAGGTGCGGTAAGAGCGCACCGCGCGAAGCGTAAGCGACGCGGCACGGAAAACCCCATCGGGTGCAAGGCCAAATAGGAAACCCCGGAGCTGCCCGCTCCGCGTTTCGCGAAAGCGAGACGGGTTTCGGGTATCGGCTGCGCAGACAAATGATTCTCACCGTTCAAACAAGCGGGACAAAATTCGGCTTATACCCCTTCCAAAACCGGTCTTTCCATTTACGATTTGGGATTTACGATTTCCGCGAAGTTTTAATTACTTCCTTGCCACGGCCCGGTTCAGTTCTTCGGAAACGAACCCCAGAAACTTCTGGCCGGTGCGGCGATCCGGCTGGGGACGACCGGCCTGGCCAGTTCGGCAGTTGGCTTCGGTTGCCCCGCATTCTTCCCGATCACCGCGGCCGGACCTAAATTTTCGGCCCCGTCAACCGCGCGAATGGAAATCAGTTGCGGCGCAAATGGCAATGATAGCGCTGTTTGATAGCCGGGCAAAACGGCCGTCTTCCACACGGAATCAGGCCCGCAAACCTGCAGCAGCCACCTGGCAGGAGGCGAACCACCCGGCAGGGACCATTGAATCCTTATATCACCACCCCCAAAGCTCGCCATCAGGTTTGGCCGGCCCAGCGCCGCCCTCTGCAGCCACGGAGACGCCGGCACAAGCGCGGTTTCGGCATACTGGCTCGCAACCACTGTGGCAAGCGCCGGATTCTGCTGGAAGCTCCGCATCTCGAAGAAAATTTCGCCACTTGCGCCTCGTTGCGCGCGCGTGGCTTCGATTTGCCGGCCGATTTCCGTTACCGGAAATTTTGTGCCCGCCATATAAGCAGCCAGTCCGGGCCAAAGGTTGCGGCCTTTCAGGTTTTGCGCTTCCCACCAACTTAACAATGCCTGGAAGCCCTGGGCGGGAGAGTTGATGGGCCAATAAAGCTGAGGCGCTAAATAATCCACCCACCCGTTCGCCAGCCAGAGTCGGGAATCCGCGTACAGCTCGGCGTATGGATTGAAGCCGCGCACCTGGGCTGGATATCCCGGCTGCCAGATTCCAAACGGACTGACACCAAATTTGACCCAAGGTTTGGCCGCCTTGATGTTTTGATGAACACTTTCTATGAATTCATCGATGTTTTGCCTCCGCCAATCTTCACGGCTCAAACGGCTATGTTCGCCGAAAGCTCTCCAGGTCGCGTCGTCCGGAAAAGGAACCGGTGTCCCGCGCTCGGAATTGACCGGGTAGGGATAAAAATAATCATCAAATTGCACCCCATCCAGGTCGTAGCGCCGGACCACGTCCACAATCACACGGATGACATAATCGCGAACCGCCGGATCGCCGGGGTCAAGCCACAGTTGATCGCCATATTTTCGCACCCAACCGGGATGGGCGCGGGAAACGGAATTCGGCGCCGGCGGCGATAACGGCGAAACCCGGGCGCGAAAGGGATTGAACCACGCATGCAACTCCAGGCCGCGGCGATGCGCCTCTTCGACAGCAAATGCCAAAGGATCGTAATAAGGCTGGGGGGCGCGTCCTTGAACGCCTGTCAAATATTCCGACCACGGCTCGATGGCCGAGGCATAAAGCGCATCAGATGCCGGTCGCACTTGAAAGACCACCGCATTGAGTTTCAGACGCACCGCAGTATCCAACAGCGAATCCATTTCGGCTTTTTGCCGGGCCACGCTCAAGCCGGGCGCCGAAGGCCAATCTTTGTTGCCAACCGTGGCGATCCACGCTCCGCGAAACTCGCGCGGAGGCGTGGGCGGAACGCCGGAAACCGGCTGGTACGTTTCGGCTGCCGCAAGGAACGTCGCGGAAAGAAGAAGCAAAAACAGAGAGGCAGCCACTTTCATTAAATCAAAACTAAAAGTTAAAAATGGGAAATGAAACTAAAATCCGCATGACCTGCGGACGTTTTACACCGTCAGAAAGGGTCCAAGCCCGCGCTTGATGCTCCGAAACCGGGCCTACGGCTGCTTCAGGATGAAGAATTGCGATGAGGCGTTGGTTGAGACCGGGTTGGTAAAGATAAACTGGCCCTGCCCGTCGAATTGGTTCGTGGCGATAGATATCCAGTTGGTCACCGGCGTCACCAGATTTGACGAGGTCAACACATAATAGGTTCCATTTGTCGGCCCGCCTGAGCCGCTGAAGACAATTGCGCTGCCAAGACTGCCGGCAGCCGGCGCGAAACCGGTGAAACTGGCCGCCGGCGGAGGTGTGAGACTCAACACGGCGCTCAGATTGGTGGATTGGAGGTCGTTGCTAACGAAAACGGTATAGGTTCCAGCGTCCGATGCCTGCACATTGGTAATGGTCAACGTGTTGCTGGTTGCGCCGCCAATATTGGCGCCGTTTGTGAGGGCGCCGGCGACACTGTTTGACCATTGATAAGACAACGGAAAGCCGTTCGCAACCACGCTGAAGCTCGCCGTAGAACCGGCGGCGACAGTTTGATTAGTTGGCGCGGTAACGATGGATAGCGGTTCAACGACCGTCAGGGTGACATTGGTAACGAAGTAATTGGTAGTGTTGTAATAGACGAAGAGCCGATATGCGCCGCCGTTATTTGTTTGCACGTCGCTAATCATCAACGTGTCGTTCGTCGCTCCGCTTATTTGGCTGTTATTTGTCAGAATCATTTTATCCGCAAATACCCATTCGTAGAGCAGCGGCGCGCCGCTGGCTATAACCGAGAAGCTGACGTCAGTGCCGGCAAAGACGGTTTGATTCGTTGGCAGTAACGTAATCACAGGTTGTTCTGACACAGTCAAGTCAATGCCGGATTCAGTGAGCGAATCTAAATTCGTGGCGTCGGGTGAAACGATTGTACCAGGATAGGAAATGGTCAGGCCATAATTTGTGCTGCTGTCGCCGGGCTGCGAATTAGTGATCGTCAAGGTTGGGGAATTCGCGCCACGAAGGCGGCCTCCATTGACGAGGTTCGTTCCATTCCTCTGCCATTGATACAGAACCTGGCCATTTGCGCCGGACGCAGTCACCCCGAAAGTTACGGTCACACCCATTCCGTTGGTTTGGCCCGCGGGCTCAATCCCCGACACGGTAAGCACCGTTGGCGTGAATGCGATTTCGGTCAAAAAGGCGTCGTTCGTTCCGGAGAAACGCGTCCCATTTATACTATTGGTGCCGTTGATGAAATTGGTTCCGTTAAACCAAAACTGTGCCGCGTTGACGTTTGGATAATTTGTTGAATCCGTGCTCCCGGTGATAAATGCGTCGGACGAGGAGTCCAGAGCGATGCCGTAACCAAACGTGTCGCGATTACCCCCGATACAAACGGAGTACAGCACGTTGGACCAGTCAGCGCTGATGGCGGTTACGAAGGCGTCATGCGCCCCGGTCCCGGAAGAATTCGTCGCCAAAAGCGATCCGAACGCATTTTTAGTTGGAAAATTCGTGAAAGACGTTTCAGTGCCGACGACAAATGCATCCCCACCTGCATCAACAGCCACTTTGTAACCAACATCAACTAAATTACCGCCGAATTCGGTCGAATTAAGGACGAGGGAGCCGTCAGGCGCAATTTTGGTTAGAAATACATTCGTTGCGACCGGCGCGAGATTGCCATTGGTGCTCAAAAACCAGGAAAGACCCGGAGGTGAATTGACCACCGGAAAGTTTGTCGAAGCCGTCCAGCCCGTAATATATGCATTTCCGGCCGTATCGGCGGCGATACCATAAGCCATGTCGCTGTTCGTCCCGCCGAGAAAAGTTGAATAGAACTGATTGGTCTGAGTTACGGGAGAAATTGTTCCATTGAGTGCCGGGAATTTAGTAACGAAACTGTCGAAAGTGAACGTGCTGGCCGCAATCGCGTTGTTTGTAATTCCGTTCAAGTAACGCCCCGTCCGCAAATTGGCCGGGGTGTTCCACGTTGGAAAATTGAATGAGGCACTGTAGCCGCACACGTAGACATTCTTATTCGGATCAACGGCCACGCCGGTGGCGACGTCATAGTTTGTGCCACCAAGATAGGTCGAATATACAAGGCTTGAATCGTTTGAGGCAACCTCGGTCAAAAATCCGTTCGGGTTCAAAAACGAAGTCCCGTTAGTGCCGGCATAAAATCT
>DASYZW010000394.1:0-2893 GCA_035945915.1 Verrucomicrobiia bacterium
TTGGGCGGCCGATTTGGCCTTGGATGTATTCATAGGTTTTGTTTTTTGTTTTATGTTTTTTAATTATCCAGCGAGCCCAGCATAAAAAGGAGGGTTGGACATTGGCGGTCCAACCCTAAATATTTTTTTAAGCCGCCAATTCCCAAGGTTGACGGTTTGAGGTTTTGAGTTTCCCGGGAGGCTGGCGCAGGGGAATTCGGATCTTGCAGGTCCCGCTGCGCAAAATCTGCGCGGCCAGCGTTTGAAACGAGCAGCAATTGCGCAGCGGCCGTTCAAATTTCCGAGGAAACCCTCGCTGACGCCTGGTGGTATGCGAATTGCGTAGGGCGTTTTGAACAATAACCGGCCCCGCGCACGCGGGGCGGCAAACATCAACTATAACCGATAAAGGACATCTCGATGAAAATGAAACAATTATTCGCATTATGCGGAATGGCGGCGGCGCTGATTTGCGGCGCGGGCGCCGTTTCCGCGCAGGACAACGGCGGTGGCGGTGGCGGCGGCGGTCGCGGCAATTTCGACCCGGCCCAGTTCCAGCAACGCATGATGGATCGCGTTCGCGATGAGCTTGAATTTACCAATGACGCCGATTGGAGCGCGGTGCAACCGCTGGTGCAGAAAGTATTTGATGCCCAGCGCGATCTCCGTTCCAGCCAGATGGCGGGAATGAGAATGATGTTCCGCCGCCCGGGCAGCCAGCCCGACGATAATGGACGGCGCCAGCGCTTCGGCGGGTTCATGGGGCAGCCCAGCGCCGAATATACCGCCCTGCAGGATGCGATCAACAACAACGCGCCGGCGTCTCAAATCAAGGATTTGCTTGCCCGGTACAGCGCCTCGCAAAAGGCCAAGGAAGATAAATTGAAATCGTCCCAGGACGCACTTCGCGCCGTTTTGGACGTGAAGCAGGAAGCCGAGGCAACGCTCATGGGCCTGCTCAACTAAACTGATCGAGACGGGAGAAGCTGAAGTTATGAGCGAAAAAGTCGTCCACGAATCTCCTTCCAAATCGTTGCTGGAGCGCATGGTGGCCAATCGCCAGATTTCGGCGATTGACGCGGAGATATTGGCAAAGGAAAAGGGCGCCGTTCAGAGCGAGGAAGAGGTATTGCGATGGCTTGCCACGGAATACGGGCTGGCCTTTACCACCCTGGACGACGCGGACCCTGACCGGCAGCTTCTCTCCCTGTTTCCCGCGCGGTTATTGTTGAGGGAAGAATTGCTCCCGTTAAAGCGGGACAATGGAACCGTGGAAGTCGCAACAAGCCGCCTGTTTGCGACCCAGGGTTTGGACGCGCTTAAGACAATGACCGGCTTGAATCTCAAGCCGGTCATTGCCTCCACTGAAGCCATCCAGCGGGAAATCAAAAAGCGTCTGGGCGTCGGCGCCGATACCATCGGCACGCTCGATGAAGAAAAGGGATTCCAGGTGGTGGATGAAAACGCCGAGGACACGAACCTGGATGACGCCGCCGAGGACGAAGCCTCGATCATCCGGTTCGTAAACCAGGTGCTGAAGGATGCCATTGAGTTGCGCGCATCCGATATTCACCTGGAGCCATTCGAAGATGAATTCCGCATCCGCTATCGCATCGACGGTATTTTACAGGATGTGCCGGTGCCGGCGCAATTAAAGCGCTTTCAACCGGCCATCGTTTCCCGAATCAAAATCCTGAGCCATCTGAATATTGCCGAAAAGCGGCTGCCACAGGATGGACGAATCCGAGTCCGGATCGATGATGCGGAGGTGGATATTCGTGTTTCGATCATTCCCATGCTCCATGGCGAGGCCGTCGTCATGCGTTTGTTGCGGCAGAACGCGACCTTGCGCGGCATGGGAGAACTGGACATGGGCAAACGGGAACTGGATTGCTTCGATCGCGTTTTGGAACTGCCGCACGGAATCATCCTGGTGACCGGCCCGACCGGCAGCGGCAAAACGTCCACGCTTTATACCGCCCTGAACGAAATCAACGATTCGGACCGCAAAATCATCACCATCGAAGACCCGGTCGAATATCAACTTAAGGGCGTAAACCAAATCCAGGTGAATGAAAAATCGGGCCTGACCTTCGCGCGGGGGTTGCGCTCCATTTTACGCCATGACCCGGACGTGATACTCATCGGCGAAATACGCGACCAGGAAACGGCGCAAATCGCGGTGCAGGCGTCGTTGACCGGTCACCTTGTCTTTTCGACGCTGCACACCAATGACGCTCCGGGCGCGGTAACGCGACTGGTCGATATGGGCGTTGAGCCGTACCTCGTGGCGTCTTCACTGGAAGCGGTGCTGGCCCAGCGCCTGGTGCGGGTGCTTTGCAAACATTGCAGGCAACCCGACGATTCGCCCACGGCGCAGGCCCTCAAGGCGCAGTTGGACATTCCCGCCAATACGACCATTTATAAATCCATTGGCTGCCGCGAATGCCGCAACACCGGGTTTTTCGGCCGGCATGCGATTTTCGAGTGGATGGATACGGACAATGAAATCCGCCAGCTCATTTTGAAGAGCGCTTCAACGGATCAAATTCGCGACGCCGCCCGCCGCCAGGGAATGAGAACGCTCGCGGAAGACGGCTGGCGGCTCGTCCGGCTTGGCGTTACGACGGTGGAAGAAGTATTGAGCGTCACGACGGCCAAAGAAGTCGCGCGCACGACCAAAAATGAAACCCTCGATGCGACGGCCGGCCCGCAGGGAATTGCGCTGGCGAGGTAAATCATGCCTACGTTTTCTTACAGAGCCTTGCAGTCCAACGGCGCGATCGCCGAGGGCGTGCTCGACGCGCCGGGACGTCCGGACGCCCTGCGGCAAATCGAGACCCTGGGCCTGCGTCCGGTGCAGGTTTCCGAAAAAGCCGCTGCCGGCGCAAAAAACGGCGCGGCCTCGGCGGCG
>DASYZW010000395.1:0-2034 GCA_035945915.1 Verrucomicrobiia bacterium
CCAAAGACGAGTTTATGGCGACATTATCACACGAGCTGCGCACTCCGCTGAACCCCGTCCTGCTGCTCGCCGGCGAATCCGCCGCTGACCATGAATTACCGAAAAATGTCCGCACCAATTTTGAAACGATTCGGGATAACATTGAATTGGAAGCGAGGCTAATCGATGATTTGCTCGACCTGACCCGGCTACGCACGGGAAAACTGAAAATCGAAAAAACCGATGTCAGCATCCACGACGTTCTTTTCGATACCATCTCAATCGTCCGGAAAGAAATTGATCAGAAGAAAATCAACCTCCGGCAAAATCTGGCCGATCCGGAGAGCATCGTGTTTGGCGATCCGGTTCGTCTCCGGCAGATATTCTGGAACATTCTTAAAAATGCCGTGAAATTTACGCCCCGGCGGGGAACCATCACCGTTGAATCGCATGTTGAACAAGGGAAATACGTGGCAACCGTTTCTGATACCGGCATCGGGATGACACAGAATGAACTGGCTCATGCTTTCGAGGCATTCAAACAAGGGCGCCATTCACGGGATTCGGGCCGCTTTGGCGGCCTTGGCCTTGGCCTGGCGATCACCAGGCGGTTTGTGGAACTTCATTCCGGTTCCATCATTGCTTCCAGCCCCGGACCGGACCGGGGATCCTCCTTTACAATTCAATTTCCGTTAGCGGCGTGGAATCGGATTGGCGTTGCGCTTGACTTGCCACCTCTTCAAACGAATGCGTCCGGGGAACAGGGCAAGTTCGAGCCCGGCAAAACACAGAATTATGCCAAGATCCTGCTGGTCGAAGACCATGAACCGACCCGCTCCACCCTGGCGCTGATTTTGAAACGCCGTCACCTGAATGTATTCTCAGCCGCATCCGTCGGCGAGGCCATCGCCATTGCCGAAAACCAACATTTTGATTTGGTGATTTCGGACATTGGTCTGCCGGACGGCAACGGCTACGATTTGTTTAGAAGAATTCACGAGCAATCACCAATCGTCAAAGGCATCGCCCTGAGCGGATATGGAATGGAACAGGACCTGGCCCGAAGTCGAAGTACTGGCTTCCAAACACACCTCATCAAACCAGTCAAGATCGAGGCGCTTGATCGCGCCCTCAAAGAAACATTAGCCACCGAAGTACGTTAAGGCGTTCGGCTTTTACCGGTCTGAAAGCGCGTGATCTCCGGGCAAGTTCTCCCCGCCCCACAATCGTTGCGCCGTCCAGGCTGACGCCGGCCCGCTCCAGAACGGATTTGTCGGCGGCAATCCGAGAGGAAGCAGCGCGGCCGAACATAGATAAAGGCTGCCGGTTGAAATATAGGGCTCTCCCAACGCTGGTTGATGCCCGCAAAACCCGATTTGCAGCCACCCGCCCTCCGCAAACGTCCCCGGCGCTTCGATCATCCGACGAATTACCGCAGTCATCGCGCACCGTACCTGGGCCGCGCCCACGGACGCCGGCAACTCTTCCATGAGCGCCATCTGTACCAGAGACTGCAACGCTCCAAAGCGATATGTGGTCGAACGACCGAGCGACGGAAAGGTTCCATCGGGCGCGATCAATCGTTCAAGGATTTGCGCGTACCGCCTCGCTCGCGCCAGTTCAGCCTTATAGGTGGCGGCGTAATCCGGGGCTTTCTCCTTCAGCCTGGCCAGCGTATCCAGCAGCATCGGATGAATGACAAAGCTGTTGTAATAATCCCAGTGAAAAAATTCGCCGTCCCCGTAAGCGCCGTCTCCCTTATACCAGGTTAACATCCGTCGAATACAACCCTCCAGGCGTTCGTCGATCGTCTTCTCGCCCATCATTTGAAGGGCTGTTTCAACCGTCGCCGCGAACATCACCCAGTTATTGGCGGTGGGTGTCTTGATAGCTCGGGAAGATTTCAATGCCTCCACGACTTGCTCTCGTACCCTGCGCTCCAACGGTTCCCAAATCACGGTCGGCGCACGTAAAATTGCCTGCGCTAAAAATGCAGCATCGACCAACGGCTGCGCCCCTCGCGAAAAATTCATGAAATCCGGCGATTTCGGGTCC
>DASYZW010000396.1:0-3341 GCA_035945915.1 Verrucomicrobiia bacterium
GACGAAGTCTATCAATTTTCGAGGCGAATGGCGTGGCGTAAAGCGCGTTCACACCCATCCTGCCGCTTGCCTGCACGGTTAGTGGCGCCCGGCCAATCGCTTTTATCGAATGCAATGCATTAATTGCCTGGCAAATATCCCAAACACGCATGCCGTCCAGGGTCTGACCAATCAACATGTATCGCCGGCGAACTTCCGTTTGGCTAAGCGTGTCAATGCGCCCGCCTCCCGAACCAGTGCCACGAGGTAAAAACATCACGTACGCGACGCCGTGCGCTTTGACGTTCTGAATCATCACAGCTATCGGCTTCAAATCATCACCAGCGTTAAGGGCTTTGGCAAACTCCGGTGGAACGCCAGAAGCACACTCCTGGCTGACCCGAAGTCGCCCTGCGCCGGCCGCATCCAGCAATCCCGCTGGATCCGCAATTAGAAAAATCAACTGGCGCGGCGTAGCGCCTGCTTTTCGAATCAAATAAAATTGCAAAGAAATATGCGGCTGGCTGGTAAATTCGTATATTTCGTATTGAACGCCGCCTGACTTCTTTGAGAAGATTCGCGCCGCCGCCTGCGAGCTGAGGACATTGGACTGAGATCTCTCATTCGGCCACCCGGCAAAACATTTTTCCCGGAGCTGCCGCATCCACGTCGTTTTCATCTCTGTCCATTCCGCCGCCGTGGCAGGAACGCCGGGCGCAGGTGCTTCGGGCTCAAAACTGTATTCGATTCGGGTATTGATTTGATCCGCCGGAAGCGTGGCAAAAACTTTCAATTGATTTGGCGTAAACATTTTCAGCGCAGCCAAATCAATCAAGGGATCTTGATGTTTTAGATGGATGTTGAACCAGCGAAACACCGGGATTTGAACATCCTGAGTGTCTCTGTGCGGGCCGGGAGCGATTACAAGGCCGAAATTAGTCGAGGCGCCGTATAAATCATAAATTCGCTTAACTACGTTCCTCGTGCGCAGGACTCCATCGAGCGGAAAATATTCGTCAGAATCCGTATCACCCAAAAGTAAAGGCCGGGGCGCGCACAAGGCAGCCAACAGTGGATAATCCCACCGATACGTATTCACAAAAAACATACAGTCACAATGATCATCCACAGTGCCATCCACGCAGTAGCTATTTAAGTCCCCCATCCCGGCAACGGGCGCGACGACTTTTACCCTGTCGTCCACTGCTGCCAGAAACCAGCTATACGCCCCGCCCCCTGATCGCCCGGTTACACCAATGCGGTTCGTATCCACTTCGGATCGACTATCCAAATAATCCAGTGCGCGAATCGCGTCCCATGTCTCTACGGAGGCGGGCGTGTAACCACGCGAATTCCACCACCAGGCGCCTTCATCGTAGGTGCCCCGGTGATGGCCCAAAATCTCGCCATATTGCAATGTGTCCATAAGCAGACAGACGTATCCGTTTCGCGCGAACCAGATCCCATGATGTTGGTACGCAACTTTGTTCCCATAGCTAACTCCATCGATGATTTCCGAAAGATGCCCACACAAATAAAGCACCGCGGGCGAGCGATTGGTCCGGTGCTTTGGAAGATACAAATCCGCCGTCACATAAAGGTGCGGCAAGGATTGGAAAGCAAGTTTTTCGACGGTGAAATCCGGGGCTTCAATTTTTCCGGTAATAACCGCATGCAAGGCTGTGCGCGGCGGCATCGGGTCTAGCCCCAACATCTCGCGCGCTTCGCGTTTGAGTTCCGGGCGCCGAGCCTGCCAATCCGACAGAGAACGGATGTTAGCCAGGCACTCACTTGAGATCTCTTCGGTTTGCTCTTTGAAATAATTGGCTGTTTGGCTATTTGCGTTATACGAGGCCCCGGCGCCGCACAAAAAAAACACCCCCGCAACGATTGCGATCAGCGGCCTTAAACCAGCCGAATAGATGGCGGAAATCCTTAAATTCAATGGTCGTTCAGTACAATGTGCCGTTCGTTTAAACAAGAAATTTTTCAATATTGTAACTGACCCGTTACCCACGCCGTCATTATCCTTTTAGCAAAATGAAACGACGACTTTTTGTCCTTCGCGTCCTGGCCGCGCTCACTATTAGCGCAGCTCGCGCTCAGGATTCTTTGGATAATCTCTTCGACGCGACGAGCGAGATCGTCGGCCACAATACGAATGGAATGGAAACGCCGGTGAACCAGCTTGTGACGCCAACCGGTATTTTAGTTCCGCTCCCGGGGATGCGGCCCAACGACCTCGCGCTAAGCCCAAACGGTAAGCTGCTCGTAACTTCGGGTTTGCTCCCGTACTTGGTCGCGCTTGACCCCACGACCGGGAAAGTGACACAGCGCGTTCCGTTCCCCGTAGAAGGTCATGAAAACTCCCCGGCCGTTTCGTCCCTAATCCTAAATGCGAACGAAGGATCCAAATTAAGTTTTACCGGTCTCGCATTTTCACCCGATGGCTCACGCATTTACCTCTCGAATGTGAATGGTGATATCAAAGTCTTTGCAGTTGGGCCGGACGAAAGAATCTCGCCTCTTTGTTCCTTGCCTTTGCCACCAGCCAACAAGCCAGGACGAAAATTGGACATTCCCACCGGCATCGCCGTCTCCCCGGACGGTACTAAGATTTATGTCGCGCTCAATGTTGGAAACCAGGTAGTTGAATTGAGCACTGATTCGGGGAAGCTGATGCGCACATGGCGTGTCGGCGATGCTCCTTACGACGTCGTCCTTTGTCGTAAAAAACTTTTTGTCAGTAACTGGGGCGGACGTCTCCCTGGCCCCGACAGCCTGACTGGGCCCATCGGACGCAATGGAACCGTCCGGGTGGATCAACGTTCCGTCGCCAGCGAAGGTTCTGTTTCCGTCATCGATTTGGATGACGTGCCGTCTACGGCCGGCACCGAAATTCTAACCGGGCGCCACGCCTGCGCCCTCGCGCTGTCCCCCAATCGAAAATTCCTCGCCGTAGCCAATGCTGGCGACGACACCGTTACGATCATTGACACAAAGACGAAGAAGGTCGTCGAGACGCTGAGCGCCCGGCAAAGTCCGGGAGATTTATTTGGCGCGCAACCAAACGCCCTTGCGTTTGACAAACGAGGCAAACGGCTATTTGTGTGCAATGGCACGCAAAACGCCGTCGCGGTATTTGACTTCAAGCCCGGCAAATCACGAATGCTAGGGCTCGTTCCTGTCGGCTGGTTCCCCTGCTCCATTGCTTTCGATGCGCGACAAAAAACTCTGGACGTCGCGAACATCGAAGATATCGCCCAAAAAATGGAAGTGTCGCCGAAGAGCAAGGCCAATGGTGGTATGGGATTTAATTCCAAGGAATATTTCGGTTCGCTCTCGTTGGCGCCGGTCCCATC
>DASYZW010000397.1:0-5191 GCA_035945915.1 Verrucomicrobiia bacterium
CGCATCATGCCGAAATAGTTGCCCAGGTGCAGCGCGCCGCTGGGTTGGATGCCGGATAAAATTCGCATTGTGAAAATTTAACCGCAAAGAACGCATAGAACGCAAAGAAAAATTAATGTTTTAGCGGGCGTAACGCCAAAAGCGCGAAATACCGCAAATAGCGATGAATTACGCGGGTTTTAATGGCGTATAAATTGCTCTCTAGTGCCTCTGCCGCGATTAAAATCGTGGAACCGGTTTTGATAAAAGCTAATTAAGCTTTTGGAAGGTAAAATTTATGGACCTGACAAATTGTCCGATGTGCAGCGGTTCGTTGGAGAACGCCACGACCAAGACCTGCGGAACATGCGGGGCAGATTTGACGCGCTGGATGCGGGTAATGCCTGCGCCGCCGCTGGTGCCGGTGACGGCTGAGCAGGTACAGATGGAGATCGAGGCCAAGCCGGCCGGCGAGTTCAGTCTCGGCCTTGGCGTAGCGGGCGCCGTGGGCGGCGCGTTGATGGGCATGGGGGTAATGTACGGATTTTACGTCGCCACCGGTGTGCGCTTTCCGTTGCTGGGCGTCGGAACCGGATTGCTAACGGGCTTTGGCGCCCGATGGTTATTCAAGGGAACCGATCATACGTTGGGAATCATTTGCGCGGGCGCGGCGATGCTGGGCGTCTTGGGCGCGCTCGTGATGATCTACGGTATTGATTTCAGTCCCTTGAATATCGTTTCAGTCGTGGTGAGCGCGAGCGTGGCGTACAAGATTGCCACGCGATGAGTTGCATGCGCGCGGGTATTCTGCGTGGAAACCTGGGCCTAGGAAGCGGCGCTCTGCCTGCCCGGCGATAAGGAGGAGCCGCAGATCAGATTCCCTTTATCGCGCGGCTTCGCAGTAGCGGCCAAGATTCAGATGAATTTACCTTGGGCCGCGCGCCTACAGAATCGCGTGTGCCTCCGTATAATCGGTCTCCCCGACGGGGCCTTTGGTTTGCTGTTTTTAATACAGTTATTTCTCCGGCAGTTGGCGCCTTGCGACGTCGCGGCGGTTAAATTGAAGCTATTCAAAAAAGCCAATTTGAAGTTGGCCCAAAAATGGCCTATTTTTGGGCCATGACAATTCTAAAATCAAGCCAGCTGAAATCCGAGACTGGCAAAGTGCTCGACAGCGCAATCCGTGAACCTCAATACGTCGAACGTCATGGTACGCTGCTTGTCATTACAAAAGCCAATTTAAAGCCTGCACATGACGAGACGATCCTGTCGCCGTGGGAGATACGCGCGAAAAATTTGGAAAGCTTCTATGATCCATCCAAAGCTTCGTGAACACCACCGTTTTGAGCGGCGCGCGGGGCGTTACGAACCCACCGTCCTTGCCGCGGTGCGCAAATGTATTGCATGGATGATTGAGATCTAAATGTCTTTTAGACTTCCCGTGATTACTTGCCAGCGGTGTAAATCCTTTCCCAGTTCCTGCGGCCAATTTTCTTCCGTAGCGGTCATGAAAACCTGGCCACCGGTTTTGCGGGCATTTTCGAGCAACGGCAGGAAGCCACTCCGCCGCTTCACATCCAGTTCGCCCATCACGTCGTCGATCAACAGGACGGGCGCGCTGCCGTGGACGCCGCCCAGGAATTCCGCCTGGGCCATTTTCAGCGCGATGGCCAGCGTACGTTTTTGGCCCTCGCTGGAAAATTGCGCCGCCGATTTTTCGTTCAGCAACAAATGCACGTCGTCGCGATGCGGGCCGATGAGCGTGGCGCGGAAGGTCCGCTCGCGCGCGCGCGATTGCGCGAGTTCCACGGCGAAATCGTTCTTCACGCTCGGCCGGTATTCGATGCGGAGTTCCTCGGCGTCGTTGGAAATGCGGCGGTAGGCCAGGCGGGCCAGCGGTGAGAATTTCGGGACCAGGTCCCGGCGCAGTCGAATCAGCTCGTCTCCCAGTTTCACCATTTCCTGGGAAAAACTGTCGAGGGCGGCTTCGTCTGAAGAACGCTGCTTGAGCAGGGCATTGCGGGCGCGGACGGCGCGCAGGTAGCGTTGGAGGAGCGGCAGATAAAGCGGATTGGATTGCGCCAGCAACAAATCGAGAAAGCGCCGACGCGCCCGGGCCGCGCCTTTGATCAATTGCAAATCTTCCGCGCAAAAAACGACCGCTCGCAATACGCCGAGGTAATCCGACAATTTTTTGACGGGACGCCCATCCAGCGCGAGGTTCCGTTCCCGCGCGGACCAGAACATTTTGATTTCGCGCTCGCCGGCGCCGATGATATTGCCGCCGACGAAATAGCCGCGTTGTCCGTGCCGGATCATTTGGGCGCCGCCGACGCCGCGAAATGAGCGGAGGGTGGCCAGGAGATAGACGGCTTCGAGAATGTTGGTCTTGCCCTGGGCGTTATCACCCAAAAGCAAGTGAAAGCCGGGCGCGAAATCCGCGTCCAACCGCGCGTAATTGCGAAAATCGCGCAACCGCAGATGGGCCAAATGCACGCGGGGAAAATAATGGGAAAATGCGCGGACAGCGAAGTTTTTTGTCCCTTCTTTTGCGTTGAATGAAGCGTTGGAGCGCGCCGGCAAAATCACTATGCGGGTCACGATCGAATTTCGTCCAAAGGCGCTTGTGGAATTTTAGAATGCCGCCTGCTCCTACGCCGGGCGCCGGAGGGACTTGGAATCTGGTTTTATCAAAGGACTATTGCCCGGGCGGACTCGCAACCGGCACCACGTGATAATATCTGGCCGTATAACCAGGCGCATCCGGGTCCACAAAATCGATGGAACCGTTCACGACCTGGTTGGTGCAAATGGAAGTCCAATTTGCGAGGTCGGTAGAACATTCAATCGCGAACCATGCGCCATCCGGGCCGGGAACGGACATGTGGAAACATTTGTCCGTCAGCGCGCTCGCCGCCGGACATGGACGGGGGCGATCAACAATGATCGCGGCGGCGCGGGGCGGAATCCCGACGATGTAGTTGGTCGAGGCGTCGAGAGTTAGCACGACCGTTTTGACCACGTCTGGCGGGTTGTGATCAATCGGCACGATTGTGATGAACGCAGCACCTGCGCCGGCCGGTACGGTGACATAGCCCGGCAGCGCGAGATAATCCACCCCGTTGCTGGCAGTGCCGCCGATGGCGTAATTCACCGTCAAATCGTCGTTAGTATCGCCGAAACGATGGACCGTGAACGTGGCGGTTTTAGGCCCGCAATTTGTGACGCATCGACAGACTGCGGACGGCCATGCGGCCCACGTAGGTGGTGAGTTGCTTTCGCCCATCCAGATCCATGAGTTCGTGCCTTCAACCGCAACGGGATCGGTCGCCACGATGTTTACAATCGGAGGTTTATTCGTTGGCGGGGGAGGCGAGGGCAGGACCGTGATTTTCACGGGCGCGGAGGGTAATTCCAAAACAATGGGTGGTTCGCTAAAGCCAATTGACGCCACGGCGGTTAAGACATGGGGGCCGACGGGCGCGTTGCTCCATACGAAGAAATACAGGTTCGTTGGATAGCCAATTGGAAGTGGAGTTGGCCCGGAATTACCACCACTCGCGACTGGCGACGGAATCGGTTGGCCGAACCCCAGGCTGTTCGTTTCGTCGTAAAAAAACTGCACCGAAGTCACCTGAGAATTGTCCGGATGCGTGACCCAGGCAAAAATCGGGATGTTCACCGGCGCCGAAAACACAGCGCCGTTTGGCGGACTAACGATCCGGATAGAAGGGGCGGGGTTCGTCGCTGGCCCTTGAAGAACCGCAATATTGACGGGTGAGGAAATGGTTGAGACGCCGCTATTATCCGTAGCAACGGCCGTGAGAGAGTCGCTGCCGACCGCCGGATTCTGCCAGTTCAATATATAAACCGGCCCGGTCACGCTGTTGACGCCGGGGGGATCGAGCACCACTTCAATACCGGGACCGAGATCGGTCGAGCCCGCGAAGAATTCCACGTTGGTGATGGTCCCGGCAGACACGCTTGCTTTGGCCATCAGAAGAATGTTTGTAGGCGTGTAAAAGACCGAGCCATCGGTCGGGCTGATGATTTTGACGACCGGCGGATTATTGATATTTGGACCCGTAATAAATACCTCGGCGTTGCTGGGGCTGCCAATCTGATAGTTGACCGGAGTTAAGAAAGGCGAAGGCGCGAGTTGGAGGAAAACGGTTTTGACGACGTCGTTGGAGGTCAAATCGCCCGGCGGAGTGATGGTAATTGTATTGGAAACCTCGCCAGCGGGAATCAACACGAAATTGGAGATTTGGGCATAGTCCACACCGTTGGAGGCGCTGCCGCTAATCTGATAATAGATATTCAGGGTTTCATTTGTGTCGCCTTGCCGGAACACGGTAAAGACACCGGGGTTGGCCGGTCCGGATGCATCGGGCCGGGTGGCCTGGATGCTGACGCTCGGCACACCCGAACCAGAAGATTGGGCGTAGCCCGTGGTGACCAGCGCAAAGACAATCGCGGACGATAAGAAGAAAAGTCCGCCTCTCAAGCAGCGACGCAGCGTTTTCATGCAACGTTCCTTTCTTTTACGGCTAATTCAAACCGATAAATGCTTTAATGAGCGATAACCCCATATATAGCCCTGTTTCGGTCCTGGTCAAGCTTAAACCGGTTGCCTTTTGGCGGCGGCGCAGATTGGAAAATGCCGATAAAAATTTCGTTTCATCCTTTGGGCAAAAATCTCACAATTGGCGCATGAATCGGGCTGTTTTTCTAGACCGCGATGGGACGATGATTGCCGAAGTGAATTATTTGAGCCGTCCGGACCAAATCAAAATCTTTCCCGGGACCCGCGCGGGATTGAAGAGGCTTTGCGAGGCGGGTTATTTGCTTTTCGTGGTTTCGAACCAGTCGGGCGTGGGCCGGGGATATTTCACGATGGCGGACGTGGAAAAGGTCAACGCGGCCTTGTTGGCGGACCTGAGCGGCGACGGCGTCCGAATAAAAAAAATTTATATCGCCCCGGAAAAGCCGGAGGACCCGAGCTATGGCCGCAAACCATCCCCGCAATTTTTATTCGATGCGCGCGATGAATTTGGCCTGGACCTTTCTGAAAGCTTCATCATCGGCGACAAAGTGATTGATTTGGAGTGCGGTTGGAACGCAGGCGTAAAAAAGAGCATTTTAGTGCGGACGGGTTATGGCGCCGAAGTGGAGAGAACCTCCGGCGGGCAGCTTGGGAGGGCGGCAATTG
>DASYZW010000398.1:0-2309 GCA_035945915.1 Verrucomicrobiia bacterium
TACCGGCGAACTTGAGCCGGCGATAGCAGAAGTGGAGATATTGCCGGATGGCACGGCAGCCGGCACGCATGGACAGCATACCACCTTTTTTCCCGTGGATATTGGAAACGGGGTAATCCGGCTGGTGGAGCCTGACGGACAGGAGATCCGAAGCGAGCCGCTATGCTTAAGCTATTGGGATGGCACTAATTATGTCGTCATTGCCGGATTGACAAATTCCGTTGGTGAATTAGTCAGTTCAAATCAGGTGCTCTATCCGGATGCATTCGGCAAAGGCGCTTCGCTGCTCTATACGTATACCAGGGCCGGACTGGAACAGGACGTCGTGCTGGAACAACAGCCGCCGACGCCGCAGTCGCTTGGCCTCAATGAGGATACGGCGCGGTTGCAGGTGATGACGGAGTTTTTCAACGCGCCGCAACCGGCTGTGAAGGCCCGCACCGTATCCACGACAGCGGGCGAGGTTGAAGACGACTCTTTGACCTTCGGAACCATGAGCATGGTATCCGGCAAAGCGTTCGTGTTAGGAAAAGCGGCGCCTTCGGTGGGCATTGAACGGCGATGGGTCACGGACGACGGGCGACAAATTCTGATCGAAGAAGTGCCGGTGACCTCGATAAACGATGACCTGGCGAACCTTCCGATGGGGCGGACCTCTTCCCGCAAACACAATTCTCGCCGGTATGTTGTGTCCAGAACACCCGTATTCCCTCCGCAAAGACATTGGCGCGTTTCTGAGCGGCATCCGGCACGGATCGCGCGGACGGCGCAGGCGAGCCGAGGCTTGGTATTGGATTACAATATTGTGAACGGAAATCTTACCAATTATGTATTTCGCGGGGACAGCACCTACTATGTCAGCGGCTCTGTTAACCTGTTTGGCGGCACATTCGAAGGCGGCACGGTCATTAAGTTCGCACCGAGCGGTCCATGGAACTGGTATCCTACCGGGCCAACCATTAATCTTCAGGACGGATACCAGTACAACTGGCTGGTTGGTGAAGACAGACCAGTCATCATGACGGCCAAAGATGACAACACGATTGGCAACGAAATTTCCGGGTCGAGTGGAACGCCGTCGGGTTACTATGGGTTTCCGGCGTTGACCATCAGCGCGGCCCAGCCGCCCATCATATCGCATTTTCGAATTTCATGGGCGGAACAGGCTATTTCCGTGTTCAACACGACGAACACCTTTTACGACGGTCAATTCGTGAATTGCCTGAACGGAATCACCGGAGGTTACTCAGCGGCAGATTTCCGCAACGTTTTATTCGCCAACGTTTACACCAATTTTGATAATTTCGCATATGGAAGTATGGACGTGCAGAATGCGACGTTCAAGGGCAGCGCCAGTTTATTGGGGGAAATTGGACAGCCGGGTTTCTCAATCAGCCTAACCAATTGCATCCTGGCCAACGTGACCAACATCGGGACCGGAACGATTGCGGGCGCTTACAATGGTTTTTACAACAGTCCTGTGTTTGGATCCGGATTAACCAACCAATTTTATCCATTCCAGACCGTCGGCGGCGGCAGCTATTATTTGACCAATGGTCTTTCAAACGCCTTTCGAGGCGCCGGAACGACGAATATCGACCCGGTATTGCTTGCGGATTTGCAAGGGAGAACCACGTACGGTCCGTTTGTCTGTGATGAAACGAATATTTCGAGCCTGGTGACGCTGAATCCATACGCGGCGCGCGACACCAACAGCACCGTAAACGGCACGGTCGATTTAGGATGGCATTACGAGCCGATCGACTTCGCCTTCGGCGGGTGCAGTTTGAAGAGCAATTTGACGGTGACGGCCGGTACGGCGGTGGGATGTTTTGACGATTCCGGGTATGGAATTTCGCTCGGTAATGGAGCCGTCCTTGCCTTAAACGGCACTGCAATGCAGCCATGTCTATTTGCTTTTGCCGACATGATCCAGGAAGGAAACGGAAACTGGACGGGCGGAGAGGGTGGAGGCAATTCGGGCGCATTTTATTTTACCGGAAGCGTTCAGTCTTCGCCGCCGCTGGTTTCGTCGACTTTTACAAAATATATGGCGGACAACTATCGGGCCTTCTTTGACAGCACGAGTTGGGGCGCCGGTATATTCAAGAACTGCGAATTTTATAATATCACCGCAAGCGCCTACAAACTTAACTACTTGACTTTCACAAATTGCCTGTTTTTTCGCGCCTCTTTATCCTTTTGGGACACATATGTGCTGAACTTCACCAATGAAAACTGCACTTATTATGACGGACAACTGGCGCTGGCGCGCATCAGTGGCGCCGGCGGAGACAGCTCATCGTTCT
>DASYZW010000399.1:0-5433 GCA_035945915.1 Verrucomicrobiia bacterium
AACGTTTTGTTACGTTAAAACAATCTTGTCCCCTTCTTTGAGGGTGACAATGGCCTTTTTCCAATCGGGCGCCTGCCCGGCCTGGACGGTGCGCTGGCGGCGGAATTTGCCGCGGACGTTCAAAGTGTTCACCCGCGTTACCTTGACTTTGAACAACTCCTGCACGGCCTGGCGGATTTGCGTTTTGTTTGCGCGGCGGTCGGCCACGACGGTGTACTGGTTGTACTTATCGCCCTGGCGTGTCCCTTTTTCAGTCAGGCGGACGGTCTTGATGATTTCAAAAGCATTCATGGGTAGAGCCTCGGGAGGTTATTCGCCAGCCAGGCGGGATTCGACTTTCTCAAATGCGCTCCGGGTGAAGAGCAGTTTTGCCGGCCGCAAAACATCGTAGGTATTCAGGGAATCGCTCGTCGTCAACGCCACATTCGGCACATTCCGGGACGCCAGCGAGAGGTTCTTATCAATACCCGAGGAAACGATCAGGGTGGAACCCTTTAATTCGAGCCGCGAAATCATGCCGGCAAAAGCTTTTGTCTTCGCGGATTCGAGCTTCAAATCGTCCACCAACACCACGTCGCCGGCCTTGATGCGTTCGCTGAGGGCCTTGCGCAAGGCAAGTTGTTTGGTCTTTTTCGAAACTTTCTTTCCGAAATCACGGGGCTTGGGACCGAACGTCACACCACCGCCGACCCACAACGGGGATTGGAACGAACCGGCGCGCGCGCGTCCGGTGCCTTTTTGCCGCCACGGTTTTTTATTGGTGCCGGCCACTTCGCCCGCCGTCTTGGTGCTGGCGGTGCCGCTGCGCTGGGCGGCGCGATAGGCCACGACGACATCGTGGACCGCTTGCGTGCCCCGGCCATCTTCAACCATAGGGAACTTGATTTCGTGTTCGCCCTGGTCTTTTCCTTCCAAATTTTTAATCGCGATTTTCATGGTGCGTTAAATCCTTATTTCTTGGCTTCAGCCTTTGCGTCCGGCTTCTTTTCCGCGGCGGCGGCCTTCTTCTTCATGGGCGCGAGACTTACCGGCGGTTTCCATCCCTTCGGACGTTTCTTGGATTCGCGAATGACAACATAGTCGCCCTCCGCCCCGGGAATTGAGCCCTTGATCAGCAGCAAATTTTCGGCTTCGCGCACCTGGATCACTTCCAGGTTTTGGGTGGTGCGCCGCACCTGGCCCATGTGGCCGGGCATGCGCAATCCGCGCTGCACGGTACCCGGGAACAGGCGCTGGCCGATTGCGCCGCTGCGGCGGTGCCAGCCCTTGGCGCCGTGCGTCGAATCGCCACCGGCGAAACGATGCCGTTTGACCACGCCTTCAAATCCGCGCCCTTTGGTTACCCCGATGGCGTCCACATAATCGCCCGGAGCGAACAAGGTCACGCCCACGACGTCGCCGGCTTTGACTTCCTTCGAAAAATTCCGGAATTCCTTGATCCGTTTTACTGAGGCGCCGTTGTGTTTTTTGATGTGTCCGAGCAGCGGTTTGCTCACGCGCTGGTCTTTTTGGTTATCGAAACCAAGTTGAACCGCATTATAAGCGTCCTTGCCGGCCTGCGATTTGACCTGCAGCACGCGGTTGGGGCCGGCGAGAACCACTGTGACCGGCGTAATGACGCCATTCGCGCTATAGACGCGCGTGTGGCCGAGTTTTTTTCCTAAAAGTCCGATTGGCATAAATCGTAAAAGCGTTAAAAGGTTAGGGATCGCGGACGTTTAGATCTTGATCGTGATGTCCACACCGGCGGGCAGGTTGAGCTTTTTCAATTCGTCCACCGTTTTGGCGGTGGGATCGAGAATGTCAATCAGGCGCTTGTGCGTGCGTTGCTCGAAGGTTTCCTGGGATTTTTTATCCGCGTGCGGCGAGCGTTGGACGGTGAAACGTTCAATCCGGGTCGGGAGCGGGATGGGTCCCGCCACGCGGGCGCCGGTGCGTTTGACGGTGTCCGCGATTTCGCGCGCGGATTGGTCGATGACACGATGATCAAAGGCCTTGAGACGAATTCGAATGCGTTGTGCAGCCATACAAAGAACAATTATCTGTTAATGGTTAATACTTTACGCTTCCACTTGACCAGAAGCAAAAAACGATTCTAACACCTTGCCACTTTGGCGCAAGCCGTTTCTTTTGTAAAAAGCGGTTATCCCTGCGCGGGATTTTCCGCTTTTGTTTCGCCCGGACTATTTTCGGCCGGTTTCGTTTCCGCGGGCTGGTTTTCAATTGCGGGCGTTTGCGTTTGCGCGGAAGCCTCGGGAGCAATTTCGTTCACCCATTCCAAAATGGCGCGCTGGGCGGCATCGCCGTTGCGCTGGTTCATTTTGACGATGCGCGTGTAACCGCCATTGCGGTCCTTGAACGCGGGGGCAATTTCCTTGAACAGAATGCGCGCCGCGCTTTCCTGGTGCAGGCGGGCCACCGCCAGGCGCCGGTGATGGACCGTGCCCTTTTTTCCCAGCGTGACCAGCTTCTCAGCCACCGAGCGCGCCGCCTTGGCCTTGGCCAGCGTCGTGGTCACGCGTCGATGCGTAATCAGGCTGCATACCAGGTTGGCGAGCATCGCATTACGGTGCTCGGAAGTGCGGCCCAGTTTGGCCGTGCGTTTCAAATGTCGCATAAATTATTCCGTTTTGGCTTCTTCCTTTGGCGGCTCGATCAGGCCAGGCTCGAAATTCATTCCGAGCGACAGGCCCAGGGAAGACAGTTTCTCTTTGATTTCGTTGAGCGATTTCTTGCCGAAATTGCGGTACTTGAGCATCTCCTGCTCCGTCTTCATCGCCAACTGCCCCACGGTCGTGATATTGGCGTTGTTCAGGCAGTTCGCCGCGCGAACGCTCAGTTCGATCTCGTTGACGCTCATGTTGAGCTGCTTCTTCAGTTTGAGCTTTTCTTCGTCCTGCTTGTCCGCCGCCTCTTCAAATTCAACCGCGTTCTTGTCGTATCCGACAAAGACGTCGAGGTGATGCGCGAGGATCGCCGACGACTGGGTCAGCGCGTCGTCCGGCGTGAGCCGTCCGTCCGTCCAGACTTCCAGGATCAGCTTGTCGTAATCGGTGCGGTTGCCGACGCGCGCGGCTTCCACATTGTAACGCACCCGGGTGACGGGCGAGAAAATGGAATCGATGGCGATGACGCCAATCGGCTGGCCGGGCTTCTTGTTTTCGTCGCTGGGACAAAAACCGCGCCCGATTTTGACCGTCAATTCCATTTCAAATTTCTTCTTCTTGTCCAGTGTGCAGATGTGCTGGTCGGGATTGACCAATTCCACGTTCTGGTTGAGTTGGATGTCCGCGGCGGTCACCGGGCCCTCCTTGTTCACTGAAAGCAACAGGACCTGCTCATCGCGGGTGTGGGCCTTGAACTTGATTTTCTTCAGGTTCAGGACGATGTCCGTCACGTCTTCCACGACGCCATCGATCGTCGTGAACTCGTGCATCGCCCCGTCCACCTTGATGGACGTGATGGCGGCGCCTTCGAGCGACGAGAGCAACACGCGGCGCAATGAATTTCCGACCGTGTGGCCGTAACCCGTTTCAAACGGGTCGGCGACAAATTTTGAGTAAACATCCGTGGCGGTTGCTTCTTCCTTCTGCAACCGCTTTGGCATTTCGAAACGTCCGAGTCTCACTGGCATATTTTCCTTTCAACAATTTTAATCTGACCGCCCCGGCTTTTATTCCCGCGTCCGGCGCGGTCCTTATAATTGTTTTGGATTCAGGGATGATTTAATCAATCATTCCATTCATCCGTTTCATTTGGTTTATCGGGAATAAAATTCTACGACCGCCTGTTCATTGGCGATGGGCTGGATTTCGTCGCGCGTTGGAATGCGCATGACGGTGCCCTTAAATTCGTCCTTGTTGAGCAACAGCCAATCGGGGACCGAACGGCTGGTTGCGATTTCAAGGTTCTTGGTGGCCAACTGCCGCGACACGTTGTTGTTCTTAACTTCAACCACGTTGTTCACTTTCAGGCTGAACGACGGCACATTGACTTTGCGCCCGTTCACCAGCACGTGACCGTGCGACACCATCTGGCGCGCTGCGGCGCGGGTATTGGCAAATCCCAGGTGATAGACCACGTTGTCCAGGCGCGTCTCCAGGATTTGGAGCATTTGCTCGCCGGTAACGCCGCGCCGTTTCAGCGCTTTTTCATAGACACCGCGAAACTGGCGCTCGAGCAGGCCGTAATAATACTTGAGTTTCTGCTTTTCGATCAGACCCAAGCCGTAATCGGTGGATTTGCGGCGGGATTTCGGACCATGAACTCCCGGGCCGTAGTTGCGGCGCTCGAGATATTTCGTCGGGCCAAAAATCGGGATGCCGAACCGGCGGCTGATGCGAACGCGGGGACCTGTGTAACGAGCCATAAAAATTTAAAACGTTAAAGCGTTGAAATGTTAAAGCATTGAAGCGATTTGCTCTACACGCGGCGTTTCTTGCGCGGCCGGCAACCATTGTGAGGCACCGGCGTCACGTCTTTGATCGCCGATATTTCAAGGCCGATTGCCTGCAGCGCGCGAATTGCCGACTCGCGTCCGGAACCCGGGCCTTTGACGCGGATTTCGACTTCTTTCATTCCGTGCGCCATTGCCTGGCGGGCGGCGTCCTGCGCCACCTGCTGGGCGGCGTAAGCGGTGCTCTTGCGGGAGCCTTTAAATCCGACACGGCCGGCGCTGGACCAGCCGATGATATTGCCGTGCATGTCCGTGATGCTGACCAGAGTGTTATTGAACGTGGCCAAAATGTTTGCCACGCCCGCCACAATGTTCTTGGCGTGCTTGGCCTTGATGATCTTCTTGGCGGCGGCGTCTTCGCCCAACAATTCGGCGGCGGTGGGAGCGGCGACCACGGCGGTCTCGGCAGCAGCGCCGGCAGCGGCGCCGGCAGCGCCGGCCTTGGGCGCTTCCGCTTCAGCAGCGGCGGTCTCTTTTGGCGCGGCCTTATCGGCGGCGGGCTTGCCCTCTTTCTTCGCGGGCGCTTTGTCTTTCTTTTTCGGTTCTTCAGCCATAGATCAATGTCAGTTCAAAATTAATGGATGCCGGTCTTGGCATTGGGGTTGCGTTGCACGCCCACGGTCTTGCGCGGGCCTTTGCGCGTGCGCGCGTTGGTCTGGGTGCGCTGTCCGCGCACGGGCAAACCGCGCATGTGGCGAACGCCCCGGTAACACTTGATGCCCTGCAACCGCTTGAGGTTCATGCCGATTTCGCGGCGCAGATCGCCTTCGATCACGTATTTGCCCTCCTGGATGGCGTGGACGATCTGGGAAAGCTGCTGCTCGGACAGGTCCTTCGCCCGGATGGCCGGGTCAATATTCGCGCGCTCGAGGATTTCCTTCGAGTTGACCGGGCCGATGCCGTAGATGTAGCGCAAGGCGATGTCGATGCGCTTATTCGGCGGGACTTCCACTCCAATGATACGTGCCATAAATTAA
>DASYZW010000400.1:0-8669 GCA_035945915.1 Verrucomicrobiia bacterium
TTTTCTCATTTGCGGCTACCTTTGGCTCGGCCTCGGCAAATGGGCCATCGTCGTCGGCCTTTGCTGGCTGACGACCGGAGTCATCTATGGCGCGTGGCGGACAGACTTTTTCACCAGGCCAATCCGCTATGCCGAAATCGACGGGAACGAATCGGTGTAATTTGCGATTTACCCAGTGTTGTAATTTAAGCGCGGCCCAGGTGCTTGATTTCGTTTCAACTTTTCAACGCTTTAACTGTCAACCCTTCAACGCTCCAAAAAGCTTGACGCACGGCGCAACACCCAACACGTTTCTTGCCCATGTCAGAAGGATTAAGAATAAAAGACCAGCCGGCCAGCGAACGGCCGCGGGAGCGGCTCGTGGCCCATGGGCCGGATGCCTTAAGTCCGGCTGAGTTGGTGGCGATTTTGTTGCGAACCGGTCTCAAAGGAACGAATGCCGTTGAAGTGGGAAAGCAGTTAATCAGCAAATACCAAACGGTGCAGGCCCTGGCACGGGCGTCCCTTGCCGACCTGCAGAAGGTCAAAGGCATCGGGCGGGACAAAGCCGTGACGCTGGCTGCGGCGTTTGCGCTGGCGCGGAAAATGGCTTATGAAATGCAAATGGAATCGCCGGTGCTGGATAATCCAGCCACGGTGGTCCAATTGCTTCGCGAGAAAAACGCCATCAAAGATTCCGAGACTCTCCAGGTGCTGCTGCTCAACACGCGCAACCGATTGATTGCCCTGCATGACGTTTCCAATGGCACGCGCGACACAATCCTGGTGGACCCCGGCGCCGTATTCAAAAAGGCCATCGAAGCCGGCGCTTCCGCCATCGTCCTGGTCCACAATCATCCCAGTGGCGATCCCTCACCCAGTGAGGCGGACATCAAAGCTACGCGCGATCTGATTCGCGCCGGAAGGCTGTTGAAAATTGACGTCCTCGATCACGTGATAATCGGCCGGCCCGCCGCCGGCCGCCCAAAAGATTGGGCCTCATTGCGTGAGCTTGGCCACTGCGCGGTATCATAATTTGGTTTGGACGCCGCGCTGCGGGCGTCACCGCCCGTAAAGCTGGCGGAATCTGCGCGGGCGTCATCATTTCCTTCGTTGGCTTGCGCCCTTTTTGGGAATATTTGGGGTATTCACCCCATAACACCCGCACGCGTATCAATGTATATTGGGATCCATGGATTCATCAAAAGACCGGCAATTCGACGCTCTCTGTAAATTTCTCGCGGCCCGGCGGGAGGGTCTGTTGCTGGCGTGGCGGAAGGCGGTCGCCTCGGACCCTGAACAGACAACGGCGCGATCCCTCACCCGCGGTCAACTTTACGACCATATTCCCGAGGTGCTTGATGCCTTTGAACGCAAGCTTCGCTCCAAGCCCGATGGCAAAGAGGCCCAGGCCGCTGATTTGATGCAAACTCAACAGGAGGTAAAACATGGCCGTCATCGTTGGCAACAGGGATACCGTCTTCCGGAAGTGCTGCATGAATGGGGACATCTTCAGCTATGCCTGTTTGAGGAAATTAAGACTTTTGCGGCAGCGAATGCCGATTTTGGAATCGAAACTCTGGCAGAGGCCAACCGGCAGGCGATCCATTTTGTCAATGAGTCGATCACCGAAAGCGCGACGCAATATGCGCTCATGCAACAGGCGGAGGCAGCAGGACATATTCGAGATCTCGATAATGCGTTGACTACCCTCAGGCATGTTGAGCGGCATCGGACGATTCTCATCCATCAGGCGGTCCATGACCTGCGGGGTAACGTTCAGTCCATTACGTCGGCGGCGGATGGACTGGATGAAATGAGTCTCGCGGAAACCGAGCGTTTGGAATTGACCACGCTGATCCATCAAGGCGTGGAGTCGGTCACCACGATGCTCGGTGCTCTCCTGGAACTGGCCCGGTTGGAGGCGGGGCAGGAACGAATGGAAATAGCGACTTTTGATGTCGCGATGCTGATTACTGAAGCGGCCAGGGTGAATCACCCGATCGCCCACGAACGCGGTCTGTTCTTGAAAGTGGAGGGCATGGAGCATTTAGTGGTCGAAGGCGATCGGGGCAAGGTGCGGCGATTGTTGCAAAATTTGCTCTTGAACGCCCTTAAATACACTTTGCAAGGCGGGGTAACCTTATGTTGGGGTGAGGAAAGGCAGAACTGGTGGTTGATTGTCAAGGATACGGGGCCCGGAATTTTGGCAGGGCCGGGTGCTCCGATGGCGTTAGGCATGAAGGAGGCGACAGCAAGCGCCAGGGAGTCTGACGAGAAAACGGCTGCCAGCGAAGGCAAAACTTCGCAAGTGTTAACGACGCCAACAAGCAATGGCACCACGACACTTCAATCCCATCAACAGCCTGGCGAAGGAATTGGACTCTCGATTGTGAAACGTTTGTGTGAGTTGCTGGATGCGAGTCTGGAAATGGCGAGTTCAGCTGAGTCGGGCACAACATTCCGGGTCGTATTTCCACGGAATTATCAGGCCACCTCGAAGTGTTGAAGCAACTCGCGGCTGCCTAGCCGGAAAGATTCAGATTGAAAAGAGGAATACCGTTTTGGCTGTCTTGTAGTGAGCAATTCGGGATTCAGCCGCGCCCCTTTAACGATCCACCCCCGATTTACATTGACTTCCAGGGCCGGTTAGGGTATAAAAACCATGATTTGGTGGATTATAAGTAAGTCGTCGTCGGCACAGCCCAAATCAGCGGCTCCTCACCATTAGTTGTGCCCTCGGCGGCGGAAACCGCAATTTGTAGTGGTTTTCGCTTTACTTGTTCCTGTTATTGTGGTTGTCTTGGCGCAAGCAATAGCAGTTAAACGACATGCATCTTAAAAATTTAACAGTTTTTGGCTTTAAATCGTTCGCGGACAAGACCGCGCTCAATTTTCAACCCGGCGTAACGGCCATTGTAGGGCCCAATGGCTGCGGAAAATCGAACGTTTCAGACTCGGTCCGATGGGTCCTGGGCGAACAATCCGCCAAGGCCCTGCGCGGCGGGGAAATGGCCGATGTGATCTTCAATGGCACGGACGGTCGCAAACCCATGGGCATGGCCGAGGTGTCGCTTACCCTGGGCGGCGTCGCCGAGGAAAACCTCCGCGCCGCCGGCGTGGAAGTGTCTTATGACGAGGTGACCCTGACCCGCCGCATTTTCCGTGACGGTTCCAGCGAGTATTTTTTAAACAAAGTCCCGTGCCGTTTGAAAGATATCCAGCAGCTTTTCATGGGCACCGGGGTGGGACGGACCAGTTACAGCATTTTGGCACAGGGCCATATCGCGCAGATTCTTTCAGCCAAGCCCGATGATCGCCGGGTTATTTTTGAAGAGGCGGCGGGAATCACAAAATTCAAAGCGCAAAAAAAAGAGTCCCTGCGCAAGCTGGAATACACGGAACAAAACCTGGTGCGCGTCGCCGACCTGATTCGTGAAGTGAAGCGCCAGATCGGTTCGCTGCAACGCCAGGCCGGCAAGGCCCGGCGTTACAAGCAGATTTCGATGGAACTGCAGCATTTGGAAACGCAATTGGCCCGGCACCAGTTCGACGTGTTGCAATCGGAGATTTCCCAGAAGAACGCCACCGTTGCGCAATTGCGCGAGGAAATTGAAGCGGGCTCGGCGAACGTGTTGCGGTGCGAGGATGAAATCAAGCAATTGCGCGAACGCTTGATGGAGCTGGAGCACGAGGTTTCCGCCCAACAACAGCGCGGCATGGAACTAAAGAGCGGCATGGAACGACACGAGAGCCGCATTCACTTTAACGAAGAACGTTTGCGCGAACTCGAATCGCAAAATTCCAAGGCGCTCGCCGACATCGCGCAGGCCGAGGAACGTTGCGGCGCCGCCAAAGATGAATTGGCGAATGTGGAACAGAATCTGGTCCGGTCGCAATCGGCGCTCGCAGAACATCAGTCGGCGCTCGAAAACAAGCAGTCGACGCTGGCGCAGGTTGAAACTGATTTGAAGCGGTTGCAGGAGGAATTGCGCGCCGCGCAATCGGCGGCGTTTGCCGCCGCCCAGGACCTGACCCGCGTGCGCAATGAAATGACCGCGCTGGATTTGCAAAAGCAGGGCAACAGCATCCGATTGGAAAAATTGTCCGCCGAAAAAGTCCAGCTCGAAGAGGAGCGCGGCCGCCTGGATGCGCGATTGCAGGAGTGGACGATGAGCGCGGAAGCCGAAAAACTCAGTGTGCAGGCCCGGCGCGGCACTGTGGAGCAGCGGCAGAATCGCCTGCGCGATTTGCAGGGTGAGTTGCAGGCCTCGTCCAACGAACAGGACCAGTTGTTGCAGCAGCAGGCGGAAAAACGTTCCCGCCTCACCGTCATTGAGCAGCTCGAGCATTCACGCGAAGGCTTTGATGCCGGGGCCGTGGCGGCCTTGCGGCAATCACGCTCGGTCATCGGCTCGCTTGCCGATCGGATCCGCGTTCCGGAACAATTCGTTGTGGCCGTGGAAAACGCCCTGGGACATCACCTGCAACTGGTTTTAACCGAGCAGCCCGAATCGGCCCAGGCCATCCTGGCCGATTTAAGCGCCAATAAGTCCGGGCGCGCCAGCGTGGCGGCGCTCGCCATCCAGCAACAGCCCGATGAAAAACAATTGGCCTTTGAGGGCGAACTGGCGCCCGGGACGAACGAGGAAGCCGGAAAAAACCTGGCGCCCGGACAGATTGTTCCGGCGTTGAGCATCGTGCAGGGAGATCCAACGGTTGAAAGGCTATTGAAATCGTTGCTGGGCCGGACGTTTATCGCATCTGATTTGGCCACGGCAACGGCCCAAATCCAGAACGGCCATGCCGGTTGCGATTTCGTCACATTGACCGGCGATGTTTTGAGCCGCCATGGCATTTACACCGGCGGTTATTTAAATGGCCACGGCAATCCCAACGCCCCGGCGTCCATCCTCGGGCGAAAGAACCAAATCTCCGACTTGCAGAACCAGTTGGCTCAGATTCAGGAAAGGGTCGCCGAGGCCAGCCGCCGGCGCGGCGCGCTGCTGGCGGAACAAACGGAACTCCAGGCGAGCCTGCAACAGGCGCAGACGGAATTGCGCGAACAGGAAGTGGCCATCGCCACCCGCGAAGGCGAATTCAATGCCCTCCAAAATTCGGCCCGTCTGTTGAGTCAAAAAATCGAGACCGTCGTTTTCGAAGTCCAAAGCCTGGCCGCCCAGGAACGCGAAGGCATGGAAAAACGGAATGCCCTGTCGGTGCAAGTGCAGGAGCTGGAGGCGCGTGAACAGTCGGCGCAGGAAACGGTCGCCGCGAGCACCGCGTCTCTGGAAAGCCTGCGGCAACAGCGTGATACTGCCACTGCGGCAGTGACGGAAAGCAAAGTCGCCCTCGCGGCGGAAGAGCAGCTACTGGCCTCGTTCCGCCGGCAACAGGAAACCCTGGCACAACGTATTCGTGAACTTACCCAGATTGTGGAACAGCGGCGGGGTGAAATATCCGGCGTCGTCACCCGCAAGGAACAGGCTGAGTCGGAGATACAGGATTCCCGGGGGCAAATCGAGCGTCTTAGCCACGAACGTGACCAGGTCAACGCCCTGGCCGCGGAATTGTTGGGCCAGAAAAACGACCAGGAATCGGACATTTTATCGCGCGACGAGGGCCTGCGTTCGCAACGCGGACGCCTGTCGGAATTACAAAACCAGCGCGGCGCGATCGAAATCGAGTTGGCGCAGAAAAACATGGCCGTCCAAAACCTGCGCGAAAAAATCCAGCAGAAATATCACCTTTCGATCGACGACATCCGGAGCGAGTGCATCACGATCACATTCGCCGACGAAGGGCAGCCCAAAGTGGAAACGCTCTCGCCCGAGGAAATGGCCGCCAGCGGCGCGGCCACGGATTGGGCCGCTATCGGCCAGCAAATCGAAGCGTTGCAAAAGCGGCTCGATGAAATCGGCCCCGTGAACCTGGTCGCAATCGAGGAATACGAGGAAACGGAACAACGGCACCAGTTTTTGACAAAGCAGCACGACGATTTGGTTTCCGCGAAGGCGCAGCTCCTGGAGGTCATCTCCCGCATCAACACTCAAACGCGCCAGATGTTTTTGGAGACGTTTGAAAAAATCCGCGATAATTTCCGCGCGATGTTCGTCGAAGTCTTCGGCGGCGGCAAAGCCGATCTCGTCCTGGTGGATGAAAATGACGTCCTGGAGAGCGGCATCGACATCGTTGCCCGTCCTCCCGGCAAACAGTTGCAGAGCATTTCGTTGCTCTCGGGTGGTGAACAAACAATGGTGGCCGTGGCGCTGCTGTTTTCGATTTATCAGGTCAAGCCCAGCCCGTTCTGTCTCCTGGACGAATTGGACGCCGCGCTCGACGAGGCGAACATCAACCGGTTTGTTAAGCTATTGCAGCGGTTTATCAACCATTCGCAATTTGTCATCATCACGCACAACAAACGCACGATCTCCATGGCGGACGTGCTCTACGGAGTGACCATGGAAGAGCACGGCGTCAGTAAAATCGTCAGCGTGAAATTCCATAAGTCGGCCGGCGAGGCCAAGGTAGGCCCTGAGCTAACCGCAACGGCGTAAGCGTTGGATGCCAACGCCGTCATAGGGCCCATCCGATTTTGCCCACGGATTTCCGGATGGGCTGGTTGCCGGGCTCGGGTTCGTTTCCACCGGTCAATGCCTTAAAACCCATTTAACGTCGTCACTGTTCTCTAAAAGGCTGGCGATGTTGATAGAGCTTTAACGCCCGTCGTGCTTCGTCCCGGTCTTCGGGCGGCATGGTTCCAATGATGCGTTTTTCCAGTTTCGCCGCCTTCCGATAGCGGCCGGTTTCGGCATAGGCAGCGGCAAGGGTATCGATGAAAATCGGTTCTTTCCAATGGGTCATTTTGCACGCCTTTTTCGCGTACTGGACCGCCTTCTTCCCGTCGCGCAATTTTGGATCGGGGACGATGGACAGCAACCAGGCGAGATTGTTGTATGCCCACACGGAGTTAGTGTCCATGGCAAGCGCCTTCCGGCAGTCCGCAAGTCCCTCCTGATATTTTCCCAGTTTGGAAAGGTAATAACCGCGATTGCAATACGCCTCTGAATAGCCCGGATAGATTGAAATTGCCTCGTTGCAACTGATGACCGCGTTCGAAAAGTCGTTTTCGTCCGCATACGCCATGCTGCGCGCGAGACAACTGGCCGCATCCGACGGATCCAGTCGAATGGCCCGGGAATAGTCGGCGATGGCGTCGGGGAAATCGCGTTCGCCGTCGTACGCATTGGCGCGTTCGCGGAAAGTGGTGGCCGAGTAAGGATTGATCATCAGGGCGGAGTCGCAATCCATGATCGCCAGGCCGTATGCCCCCTGAACATTAAAAACGTGCGCCCGGCCAATGTAACCGATGGCATTGGAGGGTTTCATTCGAATCACCTGGCTGTAATCTTCAATGGATTGGTTCAGGTTGGTCATTTGCAAGTACACGTACGCCCGGAGCAGGACCACGCTGATGTTGTTTTTCAACGCAAGCGCATGGTTCAAATCCGAAATGGAACGGGCATACTTCGCCTCGTTCATATAGCACATTCCGCGAAAATAATACGGGTCGGGATTATTGGTGTTGAGTTCGATGGCCCGGCTGAAATCCGCGATTGAATGGTCGTAATCTTTCTTTTGGATGTAGGACAGGCCGCGGAAATAATAGGCGCCCACGTAATTCGTGTTTTCGCGGATCGCCTGGGTAAAATAGCCGATGGCCGAGTCGAAATCCTCCTTCTTGAACGCCGCCATTCCCTGGGACACGGGACTTGGAAGAACATCAGCCGAATACGTCGTGAACGCCCAAGCAATAAAAGCCAGAACCGACAACCATATTTTCATATAAGCGATACCGCGGTGCCAAGGTCCGTTGAACGTTGGACAGGTTCGTCGAGGCTGATTCCCATTTAACTTAGGCTATTGAGTGAATCGTGAAAAGTCAACGCTGCGGAGCTTGTGATTTACGTGGCTTCGCAAGGATCGAGCCGGTTCGCGTCCGGGTTCGCTAATCTCCGACGAAATAGAATCCGACAATTACCAGGATCTCCGTAGGCGCCGAGGTGATGAGGCTCTAAATAAATTCGTTTGCCCTGCCGTTCCGCACATTCTTTTTGTGTAGTAAAGTAAACGTGTAAACGAGCGGGAAAACGGAGGCCGAAAGCGCGAAAGCGGCCGTGGTTATTGGGGATTTGAGAATCCTGATTTTTTAGGGCGGGTGTAAACGAGAAGGATGTTATCGGCTCCTCTGACAGGCCAAAAATTTCGCAAAATTGGATTCAGGCAGCGCGCCCTCAAGAGGTGCATGAAGGGCGGCAGGGAATTCAGCGCGCTTACGGTCATGCTTGCTGGATGCACGGTTGGAGTGCAATTTGCCTGAATGGGAATGCCGGATTCCTCTTGTTATGCTTATGGACATGGGCATTTGTCCTGCTAAATCAGTTTTCAACATAACACATGCCACAACAATCAGAGTATTTTGATTCGCTCGAGGCTGCTATTATGATCGGACACAAATGCCAATGCGTCCATCGCGCGACGGTTTTCGTGCATGAGAGGACCGAATACGGTCTGACAATTTGGAAGGGCAACGTGGAAATATTTGATCTCAAGGCGCATCCGACGGCGAAAATTTGTTACGCCTGGAAATACAAGGTCGGGAATCGGTCAAAAATCTTCACGATTTTGGG
>DASYZW010000401.1:0-12460 GCA_035945915.1 Verrucomicrobiia bacterium
TCAATGCCACCGTTGAGCCCGACCCTCAGCGTGTCCAGGCCCGCATCGAACGCTGTTTCTCTCACGTGGAATTCCCACGCTGGTCAGGCCTATCAGGTGCAATACTCGACAAACCTCCTTTCCTCCAATTGGTTTACTCTATCCACCAACACCGCCATCGGGCCGTTCCTGAGCGTGACCAACGCGGTTGGCGCCGGTCCGCAAGGTTTTTATCGGCTGCTCGTCCCGTAGCGGAAGAAATCAATTACTCGATAGGACTATTGATTCTTGAGGCGCCGTTTTGGTTTACTGCCTCATTCCGTGCGAGTTTTATTTTTTACCACAAGTCTCCTGATGGCCAGTTGGTTGTTTGCCCGGAGCGCAAACACGAACGCGCCGTTTTCCATTGCGCGACATCATGGAATATTCTGGCTGGCCAGGCCCGATGGCGGCCGTTTCTTTTCTTTGGGGGTGTGTTGCGTCAACCAGGGCTTCGCCCGAAATCGCTTCAATCCGACGAATCCCGGATACGCCGCTTTTCAACATTACGAAAATTCAAATCTTTGGGCAGCCGCCACGCTGGGCCGGCTCGAAGCGTGGCATTTTACAACCATCGGCGGCTGGGGTGATTATTCCGCATTCCGGGGTTTTCCGGATTCAAATATCGCTTTCATTCCGGTATTGGCCGTCGGCATGACGTGCGGGGCGCCCTGGGAGGATATGTGGGATACCAACGTCATCGCGAGAATGTACCAGGTGGCGCGCGATCAAATACTGCCCTTGCGCGATGATCCGCGGGTGCTGGGCTATTACAGCGATAATGAGATGGGTTGGTGGAACATGACACTTTTTAGAATGACCCTCGCGCAGCCGCCCGCCAGCGGCCAGCGGCAGCGCCTGATAAAATTGCTCCGGGAAACCTACCATGACAGTTGGCCGGCATTGCTAAAGGATTTCGCGACGGACGGCGCCAGCAATTTTCAGGAATTGGAACGGCAGGGGACGCTTTACCTGCGGCCGGGAAGCGATGGCATGCGGGTTTATCGCCGTTTCCTGGGCCTGATGGCTGACCGCTATTACTCCCTCGTTCGCCGAATTGTCCGCGCATACGACCCGCGCGGATTGATTCTGGGAGATCGTTACCAATCGTTTTATTATCCGGAAGTAGCGCGCGCCGCGGCGCCGTATGTGGATGTCGTTTCGATGAATCTAAACGCCGCGTGGAACGATGGTACTTTTCCCAGGTTTTACCTGGATACGCTTCACGCTCTTACGGGGAAACCGCTTTATGTGAGTGAGTTTTACATGGCCGCGCGACAAAACGGCAGTGGCGACCAGAATGACAGCAGTACGTTTCCCGTTGCGGCCACGCAAGCGGAACGGGCTGCCGGTTTTCGCAACACATTGGAAGCATTATTGCAAATCCCATCCGTGGTGGGCGCGGACTGGTTCCAATATTATGACGAGCCAACTCATGGGCGTTTTGATGGGGAAAATTACAATTTCGGGCTGGTGGACATTCACGACCAGCCTTATCAGGCGCTAATCGCGGCCGCGCGGTCACTGGACCTGGCTGCAATCAAAAGCGAACCTCGTCCCCGGCGTTCCGATGCGTCGTTGGGCGTGCCGCCTGCCCCGCGCGATCCGCTTGCGCACTTCACTATCCGGCTGGCATTGGCTGATTGGGACCGCGAGCGCGGATTCGTCAATCCGGCTTCAAAATTCCCGGTCGCCGATTTGTATGTGTGCTGGAACCGGAAGTTCGTTTATGTGGGATTGTACGGGCAGGATTTTGCCGAAGCGGAGTATTATGGAAACACACTCGCGCCCGAAGCAGACCGGGCGGAGTGGACTGTCTCCATCGCGAAAACTGCCGGGCCGATTCACATCCGCCTCGGGCCCGGTGGCCCGGCGACTTGCGATGAGCCGCGCGCCGGCGTCGTAAACGAGTCCGGTGATTATATGAACACGCGCAATATCGCGGCGATCGAACTGCCTGCCGGGCTGTTTGGTAAAGCGGAATTCAAAGCCGGCGATCAAATCAAATTTGATTCAACCTATTTTACGCAGGCCCGGGCAGATCGGGTTGAGTGGAAGGGGAGCTTTATTTTGCGCAATTGACGATTTGGGAATCCGTGGGCACGTCCGTAGATCGGTCGGACTTAATCATGGCAGTCGCAGATTTCAGACCCGGCGAGTCTGCCTGGATGGTTATTGTACCGGGGGAGCGGGCAGACTGAACAATTGCAAGGCACAATCCATTGAAAGCGCTGCGCTGGCTGCCTTTGTCCGGCTCGTGGCACGTTGGGTCCCCATTGCCCAGGCCAATCAGATGGCCCGTGCCGCTGAGTTTGAATGTGACACGGTTGTTCGCCGCCGGAACCGTTCGGCCATGAAAATCGACGATTCTTACCGTAATTAAAGAAATGTCCTGGCCATCCGCTGCGATGTTCGTCCGGTCCGGCTCAAGCGTTATCGCTGCCGGAGCGCCGGTCGTTTCAACGCCGGTTTTCGCGATGATTTTTCCGGCTGCGTCATAACCCTGGGCGCTCAATGTTCCCGGTTCATACTGCGCCTGCCATTCCAAATGCGAGCATTGTGGCATTGTCTTTCTGCCAAGACTGTGGCCATTCAGGAATAGTTCGACTTGCCTGCAATTGCTGTAACACCAGACGTCAATGTTCTGACCTTCCTTGCCGGGCCAATTCCAATGCGGAAAGATGTGAAGCACCGGCAGAGCCGTCCAGCACGACTGATAATAATAATACGAGTCCTTGGCAAAACCACACGTGTCCAGGACACCGTATTGGGAGCTGACCGCCGGCCAGGCGAACGGCGTTGGCTCGCCCCGGTAATCAAAGCCTGACCAGACGAAGCCGCCGGCCATCCAGGGATGCGCGGACACGGCCTGCCATGCTTGCTCAGCGGTTTCTGCCCAATAGGGCGCGTTGATGTCGAACGCCGCCACGTGGCACAGGTTTGAATTTCCTTCGTACCGTGCCGTGTCCCCGGCCACGGTGAATGGCTCTCGTTCGTAGCAGCCACGCGTGCTGACCGCCGCCCCAATTTCGGTTGCAATGAGGGGCATGCGCGGAAACTGGCGATGAACCGGATCATAATTTTCCGGATGATAGTTGAAGCCCTGAACGTCTATGACTCCCGTCAGCCCCTGGCCGATACTTCCGTTCATGGCCGCCGTGACGGGCCGGTCATCCAGCCGGCGAATCAAATGGATCATGGCGCGCCCCTGTTTAGCGCCAGGCTGCGTGCCCTGTTCTTTCTCTTCGTTGCAAATGGACCAGAGAACAATACTCGGATGATTGCGGTCCTGCCGCACCAGGCTGTCTAATTCGCCCAGAATTTCGGGCGAATCACCCAGATGCCGGTTCTCGGCCATGACTAAAACGCCGAGCCGGTCGCACGCATCGAGAAGTTCGGGCGCCATTTCATTGTGGGAAAAGCGCATGGCGTTGGCGCCCATTTCCTTCAGTTTTTGTACGCGATATCCGTAAAGGCGGCCCGGCAAGGCAATGCCAACGCCCGCGAAATCCTGGTGATTGCATGTCCCTTTGATTTCAACATGTTTGCCATTTAAGAAAAAACCGCGGTCCGGGTCGAAACGGATGGTTCGCACTCCAAAGGGCGTGGTTACCTGATCTACCGGCGTCCCGCCGATCAGCACAGTAGTCCGAAGTTGATATAAATAGGGTCGATCACAAGACCATAAATTCGCCCCGGGCAAACCGAGTGATTGGACAAATTGCTTGCTGGATTTGGCGGGAATGCGGCGTGTGGTGCTGGCGCGCGCTACCAGGGCGCCGTCACGGTTAACGATTTCGCTCAGAACGGTCGTTCGGCTCGGAGTATCTGCGTCGTTGGCCAGGGCGGTCGTCATGTGCAACAGGGCGTCCGCGCGTAACCCGTCGCCGGGATTTTTTACCGTGGCTGTGATATAGGTGCCCCACGGCGCCACATGTTCTGGGGCAACTGAAATCAGGCGCGCGTGCCGGTAAATCCCGCCGCCTTCGAACCACCAACCCTCAAACCCGCTTGGATCTACCCGCACTACCAGCAAGTTATTAGTGCCCGGTCGGGCGAAACGGGTGATGTCGTAAGAAAAACTCGTGTAGCCGCTCGGATGGCGTCCCAGGAAATGACTGTTAAGCCACATCCGGCTATCGCGATACACGCCGTCGAACTCAAGCCATAGCCGGCGGTCGTGGTCTTCAGATGGAATATTAATGGTCTTCCGGTACCAGGCCGGTTCGGCCGGTAAATATCCATGCGCTTCGTCCGCTTTCGGATCGAACTCAGCGTCCACAAGGTAATCATGAGGAACAGTGACAATCTGCCATAACGCATCATCGTACGCGGGGTTGAGAATGGCGCTGGAAGGGCCTAATGGGTTGTCATTGGTTGCCGATTCGGCAAAAACCTCCGGGATGTCGCCACGGTGGAATCGCCAATCGAAGTCGAGGGAAGTGATCCGTCGCGGTGTAGCTGACAAATTGCAGACCACTGTGACCAGGATGAATAGCAGGATTTGAAGCCGTCCGCGCGCTAATTGGCGCGAAGGGACAAAACCAACCGTGCTGTCACGAAATGATTCGCCCGATTTCGCCATTCTGAGCCGATACAACACCGGGTTAGCATCATGCCATTTCATCGGTGAATTAAGAATAGTCCAATTGAGCTATAGGGCAGTGAGAAAAAAGCTGTAAAAATACGGGTTGTCCATGATTTCGAAATCATTTTGGCCGTTCTTCCTGGCAAGCGTGGCAGTGGCGGGCGTCATGATTTCGATTCCCGGTAACGCGAATGCCGGGTCGACGAATCGCTACGATTCTTTTTGCTTCGGGGTATGCTATTACCCGGAGCAATGGTCCGAAGACCTTTGGGACGCCGATGCGCGCCGGATGGAGGCGTGCGGCGTCAATACGGTGCGTCTGGGTGAGTTCGGTTGGGCACTGATGGAACCCCGGCAGGGGCACTACGACTTCCGCCTGTTCGACCGCGCCATCGCCACGTTGGGCAATCACGGCATCAAGACCATTTTCGGCACTCCAACGGCGGCGCCGCCCAAGTGGCTCACGCATAAGTATCCGGAAGTCCTCAGCGTGCTCGCAACCGGAGAGCGTGTGAACGACCAGTCGCGGCGGCAGTATAGCTACAATAGCCTGCTCTATCGCCGATTTTGCCGGGAAATGGTTGAAGCATTGGCGCGACACTATCGCGGCAACACGAACATTATCGGGTGGCAGATCGACAACGAAATCAATAACGAAGATCCGGATGATTACAGCGATAACGCTCGGTCCGCGTTTCGCTCCTGGTTGCGCGCAAAATATGGAACCCTCGATGCCTTGAACGAACGATGGGGTACGGTGGTTTGGAGCCAGACTTATTTCGACTGGGACGAAATTGACCTGCCATTTCCCACGCCGGCGTTTCACAATCCAGAGTTGATGCTCGATTACCGGAGATTTAGGTCTGATTCGGCCGCCAGTTTCCTGAACGAACAGGCCGGTATCCTCCGCCGCTACAGGCCGAATGATTTCCTCACGCATAATGGCGTGTTCAAAAACATCGATTATTATAACTTCAGCCGTAACCTCGACATTTACGCGTTCGACAATTATCCAACGTTTGACGAGTCGCCCCGCTTCTTGACCGGCGCCAAATTGACGCTGGTACGAGGCTTGCGTGGAAAATTTATGATTATGGAACAACTTGCCGGGCCGGCGGGACAGACCTATCTGCTCCGTACGCCGCGCCCCGGCGAAGCGAGGCTGTGGGCAATGCAGGCGGTGGCGCATGGCGCGGATGGACTGCTGCACTTTCGCTGGCGCACGGCGTTGCGCGGCGCGGAGGAATACTGGTTCGGCGTGCTCGACCACGACAATGTGCCGCGCGAGCGATTCGACGAGTTCAAACAGGAAGGCCGGGAAATGCAGATCATTGGATCGCAGGTCTGTGGATCGGGAATTGATTCGAAAATTGCCGTCATCAAGGATTTTGAGGATGAATGGGTATTCGATTACCAGTTCCTGACTCAGGAAACAGACGTTCGGTCCGTTTACGAATCGCTCTTCCAGGCAGCATCGGAGCAGCGATACAACATTGATTTCGTAGGTCCCAACGCAGACCTGAGCGGTTACAAATTGGTTTTCGCGCCTCAATTGGCCCTAATGGATAAATCGCTTGCAGCACGTCTTCAACAGTTCGTTGCGCAAGGAGGCGCCCTGATCATGTCTGCCGCGAGCGCAATTAAAGACCGGGACAATGCCTTTACCATGGATACCATCCCGATTGGCTTGACCAATCTGTTTGGCGTGGAAGTGCATTCATTTCAAACCTATCAGCCGCCATCCGCCACAAACAACGCCATTCGTTTCAATAACGGCGATGCGATTCCAGTTGACGTCTTTGCCGAAACGTTGCGCCCGACCACAGCGCGGGTGATTGGGCGGTGGGACCGCGATTACCTGAAAAATCAACCGGCTGCAACCGAGCAGGCGTTCGGAAATGGGAAGGCGGTCTATTACGGATCACTTTTCAATCTTGCCGCCGCGCGCAGCCTTGTAAGGCATTACGCGAACGAGGCCGGGTTGAAACCTTTGCTTGATGACATTCCGGCCCAGGTCGAAATCACCTGCCGAACGAAGGGCCGGACCGATTTTTATTTTCTGCTCAACCACGGTGAATCGCCGGTGACGGTGAACGAAGGCCCCGGATTCGTGGACGCACTCTCGGGCGCGCCGGCTGCGCCGAGCCTGGCCCTTGGACCTTTTGACTATCGCGTGCTTAAACGGGATCATCCAATCGAATAACCAAAATCACTCTCATGCTTCCTTCATTAAAATTCTCGCGCAGAAAGTTTCTTCAATCGGTTTCTCTGGCCGCCGCTGGACTGGCGATCCCGGGACGAACAGTCGCCGGAATTTCCGCGGCCGCTGTGTCATTTTCGCCCTTGGCGGAATTCGGCTACGGCGACGTGGACCTGGCCGATGGTCCCCACGAAGAGCAGCTATTCGAAACTCATCGAGTGCTGATGGGGTTGAGCGATGATAGTCTGCTGAAACCGTTGCGGGAGATGAGCGGTTTGGCGGCGCCGGGCGACGACCTGGGCGGCTGGTACCATTACGATCCGGATTACGTATGGGGCAAAGACACACCCGGATTCGCTCCCGGTTGCACCTTTGGCCAATGGGTTTCGGCGCTATCACGATGGTACGCCATTAAACGGGACCCGGCGACGCGTGAAAAGGTGCTCCGTTTGAATCGGCTCTATGCGCAGACAATCTCGGGCCAATACTACGAGAAAAATCGCTTTCCAACGTATTGCTATGACAAAATCGTTTGCGGCCTGATTGATTCACACCTTTACGTCGGCGACCGTGACGCCTTCGCCATTCTTTCCCGGACGACTGATGCGGCATTGCCCCATTTTCCGAAACATGCCGTCGAGCACGGTGTTCCCTGGCGGCCGCATAAGAATTTTTCCTGGACTTGGGATGAATCCTACACGATTTCAGAAAATCTCTTTCTGGCCTGCCAGCGCGGGGCCGGCAAACGCTATCGCGAACTCGGGAAGCAATACCTCGACGATGCTTATTACCTCCCATTGGCTCAGGGACAGAATGTACTGGCCGGCAGACATGCGTACAGTTACGTAAACTCCCTGAGTTCAGCGATGCAGGCGTATTTGACCTTGGGCGACGCCCGATACCTGGCTGCGGCCAAAAATGCCTTTGACATGCTCACGGCGCAAAGTTATGTCACCGGCGGCTGGGGCCCGAATGAAACGTTGCGCGCTCCCGGCAGTCCCGATGTGGCTGCCAGCCTTGGCAATACGCATGCCAGTTTCGAAACGCCCTGCGGGTCTTATGCGCACTTTAAACTCACACGCTACCTCCTGCGGGTGACACGCGACTCTCGCTACGGCGATAGCATGGAGCGGATCATGTATAACACCGTGCTCGGGGCAAAACCGCTGATGCCCGACGGCCGGACTTTTTATTATTCCGATTACAATTTTCAGGGGCGCAAAGTATACCGGGATGATCAACATTGGGCCTGTTGTTCGGGCACGCTCCCGCAGGTCGCGGCGGATTATCGCATCAACAGTTATTTTCACGATCCGCACGGTGTCTGGTTGAATTTATATATTCCATCCACGCTTCGGTGGAAACAGGATGGGGCGCATGTGTCCCTGACCCAGGAAACCCTGTACCCGTTTGATGCTCTGGTGAAACTCGACGTAAAAATTTCGCATTCCAGGAAATTCGCGCTCAATCTCCGAATTCCCGCCTGGGCTGAAGGAGCCTCGGTTTCCGTCAACGGCCGGCGATCCGAGACGGAAGTCGTCCCGGGTACGTTTGCGGTTATTCGCCGCGAGTGGGACGATGGCGATCGTGTCGAATTGATTCTCCCGATGAAAAACCGCCTCGAATCGGTCGACTCGAAGAATCAGGACACGGTTGCGCTCCTTTCCGGGCCGCTCGTCCTGTTTGCGCTCGCGGACTCGCAGCCATCGCTGTCTCGTTCAGATCTTTTGGCGGCTACTCGGCCGACCCGGCGAAGCTGGCAAGCAAGCGCTGCCGGTGCACCGCTCAAATTCGTCCCGTTTACCGACATTGCGGACGAGCAGTATTCAACCTACTTGCGCGTCACGTAACCGCTTTTGATATGTTGAATTGGCCCTATTGGCGAAAACGGGTTTTGGTAATTTACCTTCTTTGCGGTATGGTTGGCGTCCGGCCCGGGTGGTCGATGGCTCAAACAACTTCCGGACAAATGACTGATCCGGAAATTGAAAGCAGGGTTGACCAGTTGCTTGCTCGTATGACCCTGCCTGAAAAGCTCGGGCAACTACAGCAAATCGAGGGAACCTGGGACGGCGACGCAACGCCGGAACAGATTGAGCTTGCTCGCAAAGGTTTATTGGGTTCGGCAATTCTCGTTCGCGGAGTTGGTCGCACCGCGGGCCTGCAGCGCGTGGCGATGACTGAATCGAGATTGAAAATTCCCATCCTGTTTGCTTTCGATGTGATTCACGGTTATCGCACCATCTTTCCTGTACCGCTGGCCGAAGCGGCCAGTTGGGATCCCCGGGTTGTCGAGCAGGCGGACGACATAGCGGCGGATGAAGCGTCGGCGGCCGGGATACGCTGGACCTTTGCGCCAATGGTGGACATCGCCCGCGATCCGCGCTGGGGACGGATCGTGGAGGGTTCCGGCGAAGATCCTTTCCTGGGCGCCGCCATGGCTAAAGCCGCTGTGCTGGGCTTTCAGGGAACCAATTGCGGTTGTCCCGGCAAAATCCTTGCCTGCGCCAAACACTGGGTGGGGTATGGGGCAGGGGAAGGCGGCCGCGATTACAATAATGCCGAAATTTCCCAGCGTACGCTTCGCGAAATTTATTTCCCGCCTTTCAAATCGGCCGTTGACTCCGGCGTCGGCTCGGTCATGAGCGCCTTCGAGGATTTGGATGGCGTTCCGTGCACTGCGAATGCTTTTTTGCTCACAGACGTGCTCCGTGGCGAATGGCATTTTCAAGGCATTGTCATTAGCGATTGGAACGCGGTGGATGAATTGATCGCCCACGGCGTGGCCGCCAACTGCCGGGATGCGGCGGGCCTTGCGTTAAATGCAGGCGTTGATGTGGATATGTTCAGCCGGCTTTTCGCCCGGTACGGACAACAATTGGTAGCACAAGGAAGTGTTCGCCAAACAACGATTGACGCGGCTGTCCGCCGCGTTTTGCAGGCTAAATATAAACTTGGGTTGTTCGATCATCCCTATGCCGAACAGGCTATCGAAAAGTCCACGCTGCTTTGTCCCGCAAACCGGTCTGTCGCGCGCGAACTGGCAACGCGCACGTTTGTACTATTGAAGAACGACCATCAGACACTTCCACTGAGCCTGAACCTGAAATCCATCGCCGTCATCGGCCCGTTGGCTGACGATGCGCTCAGCATGAACGGGCCCTGGAGCGGAGACGGGCGTCGCGAAGACGCCGTGACATTGCTTGCCGGCATTCGGGAGAAGATTCCGACAGCGAGGATAATGTATGCGAAAGGATGCGACGTCATCGGTGATTCGACTGCCGGTTTTAACCAGGCCATCAACGCCGCGCGGAAATCAGATTTTACAGTCCTGGCTGTTGGCGAATCATCGGATATGTCTGGCGAAGCGGCCTCGCGTAGCTCGCTCGATTTACCGGGGAGGCAACTGGCTTTGATCCAGGCGATTCACGCGCTCGGAAAACCCTATGCCGTCGTATTGATGAATGGGCGCCCGCTTTCCATTGGCTGGGTGGCAACCAATTCACCCGCCATTTTGGAAACCTGGTTTGCCGGAACCGAAGGCGGCAATGCGATTGCCGATACCTTGTTCGGCGATTCGGACCCCGGCGGTAAATTGCCCGTCACCTTCCCGCGCTCAGCGGGACAGGCGCCCATTTATTACAATCACAAAAACACCGGGCGCCCGCCCGGTTCGGGCAAAGACTATTCCGGGTATAGCGACATTTCGTGGGCGCCGCTCTATCCCTTTGGCTATGGACTTAGCTATACGCGATTCAATCTTTCCAACCTCCAATTAAGCGAATCGCGCATTCACGGCGACGGAACTGTTGTCGTGGGCGTTGATGTGCGGAATACGGGCGATCGTGCCGGGGACGAAGTCGTGCAGCTATACATCCATGACCGTGTTGCGAGCGTGACCAGGCCGGTGGAGGAATTAAAAGGTTTCGAGCGCGTCTGTTTGCGGCCGGGTGAGATCCGTCACGTCGAATTCACGCTTGGACGCCAGGAATTGGCATTTTACAACCTGGCCATGCAGCTTGGAATCGAGCCTGCGACAATCGATGTGATGGTGGGCGACAATTCGCAGGACGGCCTGAAATCAAGCTTTGAAATTGCGCCATGACTGTTTGCAACGTTCAACAATTTTCAAAATGTCGGCAAAGCGACTCAAAATGCGCGACTGGTTAATTGACTTTTCGACATAGAATATTTTTGATAATGTACTTTTGACCTTAGCCCGCAAATTTATGGCGCACGCCGCGTTCAGACTTCGCTTCTCAGCCGTGTTCGGTCTGGCGATTCTTGCCTTGTGCCTGACGGTTGAACTTGCGGCAGAACCATTAAGTTCAAACATATCCGCCTCGCCGATCATAGCATTGCCAGGGTTGGTTTTAACGAACGCCGAGCAGGTCCACTGGCTCACGCGCCAGCAGGCGGGCAAGCGCATTCCGGTGTTGATCCGGGGCGTGGTGACATGCGCATTACCGGGTTTCGGCGCGGCCGTCGTCCAGGATGATACGGCGGGAATCTACATCGACCATTGGTCATCATCAATTGGGACTCCTCCCCAAGTCGGAGACCGGGTTCAAGTTGTCGGTGTTACCGATCCTGGCCAGTTCGCGCCGAGAGTGGTGGCGAGCCGCATCGATCGTTTTGGAACGGCGAGTTTGCCGTCACCGGTGCGCCCTTATTGGGACCAGTTAATTAATGGCAGCCTGGATACTGAGTTTGTGGAAATTGAGGGGATTATTACTTCGGTTCGCGAAAGCAGCATCACTCTGCTGACTCATGGCGGTAAAGTGAACGTCATGGTATTTGATACATATGGGGGAACGAATGACATCGCCTTGAAACCGTACGAGGACGCGCTCATTCGGTTGCGCGGATGTTTGTTCGCCGCGTGGGACGCGACAAATCACGAAGTCAATGTCAGCGAAATTCGCATGTATGCGCCCTCCCTTGCCGTAGTGGAACCTGCGCCGCCGGATCCCTATGCCATTGAGACAAAGCAGGTGTCGGACCTGCTTCAATTTGATCCGCACGCCAGCGCCCTCAGGCAAGTGAAAGTTCGCGGTCAAATCGTTCAGCAGCAAGATGGAGAATATTTTGCGATGAATGGAACGGACGGCTTCCGATTTATTCCCAGGGAATCGTTTGCGGATCCGAATGGTCCAGCCGGGAAACTGCCGGCCCTGACAAATGGCGACCTCGTGGAAGTGGCGGGTTTTCCGGGTTTGACAGGTCCTTCGCCCGTTTTGCAGGAGGCCGTCGTTCGAAAAATCGGCGTGGCGCCCTTGCCCCGGGCTCGCGAGCTTAATTCCACCAATCTGTTCCAGGCGCAGAACGATGCCGTTCGCGTGCGCGTTGAGGCCGTCTTGCTGAATGTCAGCGACAATCAGCGAACGCTGGAAATGCAGGCAGGTCTCCAGCGCTTTGTTGCCCGTATCCATGGCGATGGCCGGGCTGCTCTGCCGCTTGGAAGCCTGCTGGCGTTGACGGGAGTCTATGCCGGCAACGGGGGAAATCGGACGGCCGGCATTGAGGTGGCCAATTTTGAGTTGTTGCTGGATTCGGTCAGCGACATTCAAGTGCTGAAAATAGCGCCGTTTTGGACACTGCCGCGGCTTCTGATATTGATTGGCGCCCTGGTGGGTGTGCTGTGCCTGGCAATT
>DASYZW010000402.1:0-7641 GCA_035945915.1 Verrucomicrobiia bacterium
GTCGCGCGCGAGTGCGGCCTGGCCGAGGACGTCTTTATGCAGAAGCTGGCCGGGTCGCTCGGCTGGCCCTACCTGGAATTGAACAAAATGGGCGTGCCCACGGAGGCGCGCAATAAAATTTCCACCAAGATCGCCTTCCAATATTCCGTTTTGCCTTCAGCGCTGAATGACGGCGAACTGCAGGTGGTCACGAGCGATCCCTTCGACGCCGGCATGGCCAGCGCAGTCCGGTTCGACGCCCGGATGCCGGTGCAATTCGCGCTCGCGCCCAAAACTGAAATCGAAAAGGCCCTCAAGAAATATTACGGCGTCGGCGCCGAAACGCTGGATGAAATGGGCGAAGGCGAATCGATGGAGCTGGAAATCGCCAGCAACAAGGAAATCACCGAGGACGACCAGGAAGCAAGCGTCATCAAATTCGTCAACCAGATCATCTGGGAAGCCTACAAGGACCGCTCCACCGACATTCATTTCGAGCCGGCCGAAGACGAACTGCGCATCCGTTACCGCATCGACGGCATCCTGCATCAGACACCCATGCCGCCGCAATTGAAGCGGTTCCAGGCAGCGCTCATTTCACGTATCAAGGTCATGAGCGGAATGAACATCGCCGAGAAACGATTGCCGCAGGATGGACGCATCAACGTCCGCATCAAGGGCGAAGAAATCGACATCCGCGTTTCAACCGTTCCGACCGTTTACGGCGAAAGCGTGTCGCTGCGTCTGCTTACCCGTGGAAAGATTTTCCTGAGCCTGGACAAATTGGGATTCGCGGCCAAGGACGAAGCGGTCATTCGCGAAATCATCGTCAAACCCCACGGCATCTTCCTGGTCACGGGACCCACGGGTTCTGGCAAGAGCACGTCGCTGTACGCGTTTCTGAGCGCGATCAATTCGGTCCACAAGCGCATCATCACGATTGAGGAGCCGGTGGAATATGAATTGAAAGGCATCAACCAAATCGCGGTGCGTCCGGAAATTGGACTGACTTTCGCGATGGGTCTGCGCCATATCCTGCGCCAGGACCCGAACGTGGTGATGGTGGGGGAAATTCGCGATATGGAAACGGCGGAAATCGCCATTCGCGCATCCCTGACGGGTCACCTTGTGTTTTCCACCCTCCATACCAACGATGCGCCCAGCGCGTTTACGCGCTTGATTGACATGGGCATCGAACCGTTCCTGGTGGCGTCATCCGTCGAGGCCGTGATGGCGCAACGCCTGGTGCGCACCATTTGTTCGCATTGCAAAACCGAGCAGAAGGTCGAGAAGGATTATTTGAAGCGCATCGGTTTTCCTGAGGATGAAATCGACACGGCCAAATTCTGGCGCGGGGCTGGTTGTGAAGAATGCCGGCAGTTCGGGTACCAGGGACGCAAAGGCATCTATGAATTGCTGATCGTCAACGAGAGCCTGCGCCCGCTGATCCTGGGCCGGGCCGCGGCCTCCACCATTGCCGCCCGGGCGATCGATAACGGGATGCGCACGTTGCGCACGGACGGCTGGAACAAAGTCAAAAACGGGGAGACCACCATCGAAGAAGTGCTGCGCGTGACGCAGATCGAAGAGCACATGGACGCCATGTCCGATGGAAAGGGAGACTGAACCCGCCCGCCGCGCGCACATTTACGAAAGCAGAAATGGAAATCTAAACTATGCCACGCTGGAAATTCTGCAACATTCTCCACACGGCGTTCGACTCAAGCCGATTGTGGCAGTATGAGGCCAAAGGCAACTTCAAGCTTCAACGCGAAGCGCGCCTGGGCGATAAATTGCCGATGCCGGCCAATTTGGTGGCCAAATCGTGGAATACGTTGTGGCAGCCGAAACTGAATGTGGCCTGGCTTCCAGCCGGAACCGTTTTTCTTCGGGTCATTGAATTGCCCAAGGGACCTTTTGAAGAGACAGTCGCAATGGTGGAATTGCAGCTCGAGAAGTTATCACCGCAGCCGGTGGCTCAAATCGTCTGGACCATCCATACTATGCCGCAACCTGCCGGGGAAGTGCAGACGGTCATTGTGGTAATGGCCGCCCGCAGCGCGGTCGAGGAATTTCTCGGGCACCTCGAAGGGAAGAATTTCATGCCCGACCGGCTCGAGACCCCGATGCTGGACCAGTTGGAGGCGACGAGCGGGCTTGGCGACGGCGCATTCATTTGGGCGGCGGCAATGGGCGATCCCCGCTCGGCGCTGGTGGCGTGGTGGTACGGCGGCATTTTGCGCGGCGTTCATTTCATCCTCCTTCCATCCACGGGCGACCGCGCGGCAAACCTGAAGACCCAACTGGCTCAATTGGTGTGGCACGGGGAACTGGAAGGCTGGCTCACGGCCAAACCGGCTTGGCACCTGATCGCCGACGGTGTCGCGGCGGCGGAATGGGAAGCCCTGCTCCGTACGGCCCTGGATGAGCCGGTTAAGGTGACCGCGCCATTACCCGCCGGAGACCTGGCTGTTCGCACGGCCCGCCGCGCCGCCCAATCGCTCGACCACCCCGTTGCGTCCCTGTTGCCGCCGGAACATTCGAATCGATATCGGGAACAATATCGCGACCGTCTTTGGCTGCACGGGTTATATGCCGCGGGGCTGCTGTACCTGGCATATGTCGCGTTTTACTTCGGTATGACGCAGATTCGCAGCATGCAATACGATAAATTGCAGGGACAAGTGGGCGCGCTGACCGCTTCGTACAATAATGCGATGCAATTACAGGCGCAATTTGCGGTGCTTCAGCAGCGGCAAACGTTGAAATTCGCCGCGCTGGATTGCTGGAAAACAGTTGCCGACAATCTGCCGGAAGGGGTGACGCTGGAACGATTTGGATTTGGCAGCGAAATCCTCTCGCTGGCCGGCTCCGCGCCTCAGGACCAAATTCAGTCATTGGATAATTTCGGCAGCTCGCTGCAAAAGGCAAAAAATTCTGATGGACAAGCTATGTTCAAACCCAGCGAACCGATGGGAATGCGCATGTATCTTGATAAGGTGGATTGGAACCTCACGCTCAAATTAGCGCAGAACGACTCGGTACAATGAAGAAGTATTTTGAACAATTGCGCCCCATGGAACGCCGGCTGGCTGTCGGCGTGATCGTCGTATTGCTGCTGGTGGCCAATTACGTCGTCATCTGGCCGCATTTTGGCGATTGGGGCAAGCTGGACGGCCAGATCAACGGGGCGCGACAGAAATTGAACAATTACAAAAACGCAATCGCCCAGACGCCCCTGTTCGAGCAAAAACTGAAGAAGTTTCAAAACGAGGGCGAATTCGTGGCGGCGGATGACCAGGCGGTCAATTTCATGCGCACGATCCAATCCCGGGCCATTGACACCGGCGTGAGCCTGGTAAATGTCCCGCCTTCGGTCATGCACACCAATGACGCCTTTTACGTGGAACGGGTTGAAAATATCAGCGTCAAAGCGACCGACGAACAGCTCGTCAATTTTCTTTATCAACTGGGCAATGACCCGGCGATGATTCGCGTGTGGGACCTGGAACTGCACCCGGACGGCCCGCGGCAGCGGCTTGAGGCCGGCATCGGCCTCGTGGCCAGCTACCAGAAAACTCCCGGAAAAACTTTAACTAACGCAACTGCATCCGCTCAATGAAACAAATCACATCCATCCTTTTGATTTTCGCGTTTACGGCGTCGGTTCTCCGGGCGCAAATGCCGCCGGGTCTTCCGGGCACACCCCCGGCGCAGAACAACTCCGCCGCTGCGCAGAACAATAGTTCGGACAACCAGTTGATTCCACCGGGCTTGATTGATTTTCAAGGTGTGGACGTAAGCCAGGTGCTCGAAGTGTACGCGCAATTGGTCGGGAAAACGCTTCTGCGCGCGGGCTTGCCGTCGGCCCAGATTGTGTTGAAAACCGAAACGCCGTTGACCAAGGCCCAGGCTATCCAGGCCTTGCAGGCGGTGCTCGCGCTCAACAACATCGCGGTCATTGAAGTGCCCGGACAACCGTTCATCAAAGTGGTGCCTACCGAGCAGGCGGGCCAGGTGGGCGAACAATTTAACGACCAGAACCCGAATCAACTGCCCGAGCTGGGCTCCTATGTCACCCGCATCGTGCAGTTAAAAAATCTCAAACCCAGTGAAGTGCTTCCGATTATCCAGCCCTTTGCCAAATCGCCCAATGCCATTTTGCCGATCGACGCAAACCAAATCCTGGTGCTGCGCGACAATGCGGAAAACATCAAACGTATGATGGAAATGATTGAGAAGGTGGATGTGGTCGTGCCCGCGGAATACATTTCCGAGGTCATTCCAATCAAATACGCGATGGCCGATGACATCGCCAGCGTGCTGAGCAGCCTGGAAAATCCCGGCGGCGGCACGACGTCCTTCGGACAGGCGACAACCCCTGGCAGCAGCGGCCTGCACAACGGCCAGGTGGGCGGTGGCGGTTTTGGAAACACGATGGGCGGGATGGGAGGGAATACCACCGGTTTCGGCGGAAATACCGGCGGCTACGGCGGAAATACCGGTTTTCAAAACAGCCAGGGCACGCAAACTCCAACCCAAAGCCCGTTTGCAAACCGATTGCAAAATATACTTCAAAAGGTCCAGGGCGGCGGCGGCGGCGGTCCGGGCGGCGTCGGACAACAGCCCATCCAAATCCTGGGACAAACCAAAATCATTGCCGATGAGCGCAGCAATTCGCTGCTGATTTATGCGACGCAAACGGACATGGTCACGATTAAAGACATTATCAAGAAGCTGGACGTGTTGCTGGCGCAGGTATTGATCGAGTCCGTCATCATGGAAGTGGATTTGACCAAAGGCTGGAATTATGGAATTTCGGCGGCTCAAAACAAATTGAATGGTCCGACCGTCAATGGCCAGCCGGTGCAAACCATCGGCGCCCTTAATAACGGGACGCCATTTTACAACTTCATTAACGCCGGCGCCACCAACGGCACCTGGCCCGGAAGCTTTACCAGCAGCGCGCTGTCTGGTCTAAGCTATTTCGCCGATATCGGGCCCAACTGGGAGCTCGCCTTGCAGGCGGCGGCCAACGACAGCAGCGTCCACATTATTCAACGTCCGCGCATCCAAACCTCGCAGGCAAAGGAAGCGCAGTTTTTCGTCGGCCAATCAGTTCCTTACGTCAGCAGCGTTTATTACGCGAGCGGTTACGGCGGTCCCAGCTCCTCGTACAATCAGTTGCAGGTGGGTATCTCACTCGACGTTACGCCGTTCATTAATCCGGATGGCCTCGTCGTATTGGACATCAACCAGCAAATTAACGACATCAGCGGCTATACAGCCATTACCGGCGTAGGCAACGTGCCGACGACCGATAACCGTACTTTCACGTCGGAAGTCGCGGTCAAAGACCGCGATACAATTATCCTTGGCGGATTTACCGATACGGAAACGGATAAATCGAGCAGCGGTATTCCGATTCTGCAGGATATTCCGCTGATCGGCAATCTGTTCAAGGCTCCTTCGAGCAACAAAACCCGGGATGAATTGTTGGTCTTGATGCGTCCAACGGTCTTGAAGAGTCCTGAGGATGCTGCCATCCAGGCGGTGAGGGAAGAAGTCCGCTCACCGGGCATTGGCGCCGCTGAACGCGATGAACGCACGGTGGTCAACCAGGAAAAGAAGTCCGAGGCGTCGCAGGAAAAGGTCAATGGCCCGATCATTGAGCCCTCCCAGGACATCGACGGGATGTATAATACACACACGAATAATCCGTAAACCGGCCTGCCAGGGGTCCGTGCAATCGCCCGATCCCTGTCCTTAGTTTTTTAAACTTTGAACGGCCGATTTTCGATTTATCATCGGCGGCATGGACAAACACAAGGTCGCCGAAATTCTCGTCGAAATTGGACTGCTTCTTGAACTGAAAGGAGAAAACCCGTTTAAAACCCGGGCCTACGGAAATGCCGCGCGCGCCATTGAAAACATGGCCGAATCACTTGATAAAGTTGTGGCCGAAGACCGCCTGGCGGAGGTCAAAGGCATCGGCGAAGGCATTGGCAAAAAGATCAAAGAACTCGTTGAGACCGGGAAACTGAACTACTACGTCGAACTGAAAGCCTCCATTCCACCGGGGCTGGCGGAAATGCTGGAAATCCCCGGCGTAGGACCGCGGAAAGTCAAAACGCTTCACGACAAACTTAAGATCGAGAACATGGAACAGTTGGAGGCTGCTTGCAAGTCGGGCAAAGTGGCTGAACTTGCCGGCTTCGGGGAAAAAACCGCGCAAAATATCTGCGAGGGCATTACGCGGATGCGCATGTACGCGAGCAAACATCTGCTCACCGACGCGTTGCGCGCGGCCGAACCCCTGCTGGAAGCGTTGCGACAGCATCCGGACGTCATTCGTTGCAGCGGCGCGGGCAGCGTGCGACGCAACAAGGAAATTATTGGTGACATTGATTTGCTTGCGTCTTCGAAAAGCCCGGGCGAAGTCATCGCCTTTTTTTGTTCACAACCGGAAGTCATCAAAATCACGGCCAAGGGCGAAACCAAGGCCAGCGTCATTCTGGAAGGCGGCCTCCAATCCGATTTGCGCGTCGTAAGCGACAAGGAATATCCGTTTGCGCTGATGTATTTTACTGGCAACAAGGAGCACAATATCGTCATGCGGCAACGGGCCATCGCCCGCGGATTGCGTCTCAACGAATACGGCTTATTCAAGTCGAAGGAGGAAACGCGGGACCCTGCCCTCCTGGTTCCCTGCAAAACCGAAGAGGAAATCTTTGCGAAATTGGATCTGCCGTACATCGAGCCCGAACTGCGGGAAGACTTGGGTGAGTTTGCGGCAGCGGAAAAAAACGAACTGCCCCGGCTCGTGCAATGGACGGACCTCAAAGGTTCTTTGCACAATCACTCGACCTGGAGCGATGGACACAACCGGATTGAGGACATCGCGCGATATATGGATGACCTGGGCCTTGAATACTGGGCGATTACCGACCACTCAAAAGCGTCCGTCCAGGCGAACGGGCTGGATGCAACACGTCTGCGCGAGCAAATGGGCGAGATCAGGAAAGTGAACGCCCAATTTGCGCAAGACGGAAAGGAGTTCCGGCTATTGATGGGGGTCGAGGTGGACATTGTGAAAAACGGCCTGGACCTGGACGACGATATTTTGTCAGAACTTGAAGTCGTGGTCGCAAGCCTGCATCAACCGTCGAATAATGAGGCGGAAAATACGAAACGAATGATTCGCGCCGCGGAAAATCCGTTTGTCCATTTTATCGCGCATCCCACTGGCCGGCTGCTCCTGGATCGGGAGGCCTACCCGGTGAATTTATCAGCCGTGATCGATGCCTGCGTGGAGACGGGCACATGGATAGAATTAAACTGCAGTCCGCGCCGGTTCGATATGGATTGGCGGGAATGGCCCGCGGCGCGGCGTAAAGGCGTCAAATGCGTCGTCAATCCTGACGCTCACCGAAATGAGCACGCCGGCTTTTTACGGCCCGGCACGGGAATCGCGCGCAAGGGCTGGCTGGAACGGGACGACATCATCAACACGCTTAAACTGAAGCCGCTCCTGAAGGCCCTGAAAGCGAAACGGGAACGAAAGCGTTAAAATTCAAATTTCACGCTGCCGAGGCGCTTGCCGATTTCGCCCAAAATCCGGCTCTCATCTTCAATATTTTTCGCCGCAAACGTCACACTAAA
>DASYZW010000403.1:0-1840 GCA_035945915.1 Verrucomicrobiia bacterium
AAGGGAGATCTCCTTTACATGCCCGGCGGCGGCAGCCGCTGTCCTGCCACAAAGAGTTCCGTGGACGCCCGTCTCCACTATTTGCGGATGGACGGCAAACAGGCATTTAAAAACGCCGTGCAGGCGATGGAATCGGCGGCCAGGGAGGCCCTGGCGCGTTGCGAATTGGACATCACCAAGATCAAATGCATTATTCCTCACCAGGCCAACCAGCGGATCATTGACGCCGTGGCCGAGCGGCTGGCCGCCAAACCGGAGCAGCTTTTCATGAATTTGGAGAAATACGGCAACACGTCCGCGGCCTCTGTTGCCATCGCGCTGGACGAAGCGGTTTCCTCCGGGCGATTGTCGCGCGGCGACCTGATTTTGCTGGTGGTTTTTGGCGCCGGTTTGACCTGGGGCGCCGCCGTAATTGAGTGGTAAAAATTTGACGACTGCGGAATTTGTGGTACCCTATTTTTATGAGTGCAAGAAAAGTCGGAAGCATTAATACATTTCAACCTGTTACCTTGGAAGCGCGTCAAACGCGGCTTGAGCTTTCTACTGATTCAGTGGCTATTCATAAGAGCGGCATCGAGTTTCGCAGCCCAACTCCCTTCAATCCCTGGACTGAAATGACAGTGACTTTGGCCTCGCCCCGGGGCGGCAAACTTCATTGCACCGGCGTAGTCGTCAATTGTTCGGGCAACAAGCATTTGGGTTTCCGGGTCTCCATGCTCTTCACCAGCCTCACCAAACAGGCGCAGGCCCAGCTTAATATCCTGGCGCGTTCGGATGTTGGAGCGGGTTAAGAAATCGCACTTTACAACTTAGGGCCTTCGTGCAACGATTTGCGCATGAAGTGGAAAAACTTATTGCTGGCACTGCCGGCTCTCCTGATCACCGGCTGCGCAGGGACATTCACCAACTTGACGCCCCTGCAACAGTCGCGCAACGCAAACAATCTTTACCCGGTTGAAGTAGCCTTTACTTCACCAGAAACTGCCTTGCGCTGGGAATCCATTCATCCTTACGTGCTAGTCAACGGCCAACTGTATGACATGCACGCAACACCCCTGGTGACCAATCGGTGGGAAGGCTTCGTCCCCGCAACGCCAGGCGACGCCAGCATCTCTTACCGCTATAAATTTGACTACGAATACAACGATTTTGCGTCAAAGCCCAAACCCAACAGCGCATTTTCCCCGCAGTATAGTATGCAGATCGTTGAACCGCAGTGAATACGTTGAGGGGTTAAAAACTTGAAATGTTAAAACGGCGCAGCCATCGTGCGCCGTTTTTTTATATTCGCATGCCGTGCGACTCAAGTGCCCAAAATCAGGCGACGACGCGGCAACCGTCGATTAATCCTTTCCTACGACTTTGGCCGGAGCAAAATGGCTTTCTTATCCGAACCATCCACTTCCACGCTGTGGGTTTCGACATCCGGATCATCTTTCAACGCCTGGTGAACGATACGCCGGTCGAAAGCGTTCATGGGCTCCAATTCCACCGCATCGCCCCAGCGGCGGACTTTTTCCGCCGCTTCGTGCGCTCGCTTGACGAGGGCTTCGCGCGCCTGCGCGCGGTAGCCACCGACATCCACCATCGCCTTGGGAGCGGCGGGGTCCTGTTGAAAAAGCATGCGGTTGGTAATGTACTGCAAATCAGAAAGCGTCTGGCCCTGGCGACCGATTAAGCGCCCGGCATCGTCGGTTTTGACATCGAGTAAAATGCCATCATCCATTTTATGCTCCTCCACAGAGGTTTCGAAGCCGAGCAGGGAGAGAATTTTTTCGAGGGTCTCTTTGGGTTGTGCGGGCATATGGGTCAATGGTATAGAATCAATACGGCAAACAAA
>DASYZW010000404.1:0-8995 GCA_035945915.1 Verrucomicrobiia bacterium
GTGCAGGGCCATCGCGTCGAGCACCTGCTTGACCTGTTGCTTCGTGATAAAATGCCGCGCCACGTCCAGCATCGCGCCGCGCCAGTGATACTGCGGCTGGTCAAAAATATAAACGCACGGCGCCGTCCATCCCGCCGCGCCGGCCGGTTGCGACGATAAAACCTGCGGCGGAAGCAATTGTAACAATGTTTGCGCGCCGTAAAAGACCCCCGCCGACGTGGTCCCGCGGATGACGACCGAGTCCGGCGCAACCGTCAGTTCATATCCTTCGTTGTTCAGGTTGGTGTTCGCGTTCGCCGTGGTTAGCAGAATTCCTTCCCGAACCGGCCCGGCGCCGTTTGCCGGCGCAATTGCAAATTGTTGGCCCGTGGATTTGAATAATTGCTGTGCCAGAAAATCGGCGTCGCCCTGTGAAGCCGCATCCGCGTAAATTTTTACGAGCGGATGTCCGGGAACCGCGGCGGCCGGTTGCGTCGGACACAACGTAAAAACGCCCGGGCGGACCTGCATTTGCTGCGGCAGCGGAATAATCGAGGGAGTGGCGGCCTTTCCAAATGACGCAACCTGCGCCAATAAAATAAATGCAATACTCAGTCTTTTCATGGGCTATAGCTTGGGGACCGTTGCTTGACTTGAACTGTAGTATTTCCTCGCGGAAATTCATAGATTACACAACCGGCTTGGGAAAAGCAACGCTTTTCTTTGATTTTCTTTGACTTTTAAAGCGCCTGTCGCACGTCCAAACATTGCATTATTCCACTGTTGGTGCTGCCAAAGATGAATCGGGTCGCAACGACAACCGAAATTAGCCCCTCACGGAGTGTCTGGTGCATCGCAAATGAATGTCTTGTCCTGAACGGACAATGAATAGGGCATCCAATGTTCTCTCCTTGACGTCCAATGTCAAATATGGCGCCTCTTCACTGCACTTCCTGCCACATCGTCGGCAGGTATTGATCAGCGGCGGAAGTTTGATCAAATACTTCGTCAAAATGGAACGTGTAGTGCCCGTTAATGCTGATGCTGTTGCAAAAAAGGCAACCCACAAACCCGTAGTTCGATTTGCCGCCGCCGTTGAACGATGTGGCGCTGCTTGGGACGTAAAGATAACCGCTGCCGATTCCGTTCCCGGAGAACGAAAGCGACAAGTTCGTGTACCCCGCAACGTCGTAAATGCTAAATGCTTTGGCATACTCTGCTCCATTATTGATAACCCCAGTTCCGGTTATACTCACGTTGCCGGTCGTATAAATCGTCACGTCTGCGTTCGTATTTAAGGTAAACACACCGCTGGAATAACTCATGCCGTTTGTGCAGTAGATAACCACGTATGGAGCATCTACGAAAATGTTCCCGCTCAACTGGCCGATGGAGTAATATACCCAATTCGTATTCTGCACCCGGTTTGTGATAACCATCGAATACGTGGCCGTCCCGGCATTGGTGCCGGGTGTCGGAAGCGTATACGTGCCTCCCAAATTGGTATAAAGTCTTCCTCCCACATTCTGCCACACACCGGCATTATTGGTCCACGCGCCGCCGATGCGGATAACGTTGGTTGGCGTTGGGATATTTAACCAACCGCTTTGCCAGCCATTTGCCGCCGGGTTCGGCAGGCTTTTAGAATAGAAAATCTGGTTCATGTCATCCCGCTCATGGCCCGATTCAATGCCGGAAGTGCCCGCTGAAACCCACTTCAGATCACCGACCGATCCGTTTTTGTTTATACTTGCATTGCCGCCCGGCGCCGTATCCACAAAACCATAAACATTGGCGTTGCCCACATTGATCACGCTCCCATCCGTGGCCACCATGACGTCTGATGTGTGGGAAGGAAGATTGTTGGAATTGTAGCTTAAGCTATCTGAGTAAAGTCCATACGCCGCCCCGTGATAGGTCATCGTCGTTTGCCAGATGCTGTGATTGGGGTCGGCGGAATTAAAACTGTCCATCGTGACGTTATTTCCGTTAAAGTTCATTCCCGCGTAGGCGATGATGCCCTCCGACCCCTGCGAATAGCCCGAGGTTGTCACGAGAATCTTGCGTGTGATGTTTCCAGCCATGAGCGTCGCCATGTTGCCGCTCCAATAAGACGTTCCGATCGAAAGGATCGTCGGGCCATTTGTGCTCCCATTCACGCTGTTGGTAATATAAACGGAGTAAAAGCCCAGGCTCGAATCCGGCGTGCGGTGTGAGACATAATAGACTACCGAGTTCGAAGTGCTGATAGTACTCCAGCCGTTGGAAGATGCCGTCGAGGTCCAATTGCCGAGCGTGCCCACGGCGCCATTTGCATTTTGATTGATGAACGCCAGCGCGTCTTCCACGCCCGCCTCGGCCATCACCATGGAGTTGTTCCAGGTCTGCGAACGTGAAACGGAACTATACTCGCTCCGGCACAAGTACAAATAGGTCGCTAAAAAAACCGCCGTAAAGGCGAAAAAAAGCACGGCGAGTAACAGCGCCGCGCCGCGGCGATGCTGGTTCGTTTGGGATTGAATGGATAAACGGAAATTCATATTTCCTTTGACGTTAATTGCGCAGGCAGACGGTGGCAGTTTGAACGCTTTCAGTATTTAATTTGGCGCCTAAAATAGACCGCGAACAACGCCAGCTGACGCTCACCAGCTTGATTTCACTGGGGGAAAAAGCATTGGTGATGTCAGTGAATTGAAGATTGTTGCCGGGAACGCGCATGAAGTATTCAAAAGAAAGATAGTCGCAGTTGGTCAACACCATTTGCGGGCTTCCGGATCCATACGTCCGCGTCACCACATTGGACCCGTCCCACGAATACGTAATGGTCGTCGCGCCGGAATAGTTGTTCGTCAATGTCATCGCGCCCGTCGTCGAACCCGTGCTCACCGCGCTCGCATTCCGAATATCTCGGCTCATCATGTCCAGCGTGTTGCGGCTCAGCGCGTCGAGGTCGCCATAGTTCCCGGCCGATTTTACCATGGTATTCACGTTTAAGGTCACGCCAACAAATGCGCCCAGGACGATCAGGCCCGCCCCCATCGCCACCAAAAGCTCCACCAGCGTCATCCCTTCCGCACACCGGCTCCGGCGGCCGCTGGCGCGAAATAAAATTGAAAGTTTCATGGCAGGTCAATGCGCGATCACATAATTTTGAATTCCATACTCCGACACAAAGGTGGACATGTGCCGGGCATGAGCGGCCGGTTTTCCATTCAGACCGTTCGTCCAGGTCACCGTGACCGTGACAAGCGCCATGTTCTCGGCATAGGACGGGATCGAACTGCCGAAAACGTTCGTTTCCATGGCTGCATTGGTCAGTTGATTGACATTGATCGAGCCATAGTAGGTGATTCCCTGGTTTGTCGTGCCGTTGAGGCCCAGCGGATAAAAATACGTCGTAAACGTGCGAGGCACGATCGATGTATTGAAAAGTTGCGATAGATTTGTCCCGCTGCCCCAGGCACAGAGACGTATCCCTTCCAATTGCGAAACCATAATCTGCGTCGCCCGCAGGTTTGCCCGTGAAGTCTGCAAAATGCTGTAGCAATTTGAAATCCCCGCGTAAACGGCCCCAAAAATGAGCACCGATACGCCCACTGCCACCAAAACTTCAACCAGGGTAAAGGCGCGGCGACACCCCAGGTGTCTCTCGGGGGATTTACTTAAGCTTGAAAGTACAGTGTACACTTTAAGGCCTGTTCAGTTCGTCGCCTTATTGGCAAATGAATAAAGCAGGGCTCGTGCCGCATTTGAGGTGGGCTTATTTTTAATCAAGAATTATACCGGCAACCTTTAGTACCCGCCAGTCTGACGAAAGGCGCTTCATGTTTTGGCGACAGAAAAAATCCGAATCGCCTGCCGTTCAAGTGACGCGGCGTTCTTCCGCTGCGTGAATAATATGAATCAGGCCAATGGAACCTTGATTTTAAATGGTGACAACTTTCCAGATTGAGTGAACTCCCGCGCACACGTATCATCCGGCCAATGCAAGTCGTATCTAAAAGGCTTTCGTTCTCCCTTCTTGCCATCTGTGCCGCGATGGTTCTCTCGACTTTCATTGATGACAATTTGGGGTGGTCATGGCCGACAAATGTCCTGCGTAATTGGCAGGAATTCGGGTTTTTCCAACTTCATGGCCGGATGGTATATAATCCTGGCGGCTTTGATGCCATTGCACATCCGCAGACTTACGGAGGCATGAGTCCGGTTTGCCTGTATCCCGTCCTGTTTGTCACCGAGGCGTTCGGTTGGACGGGGCTTGGAACTCTCGCATTTCATATCCTTTTGGCCATAGCGGTTTTCTGGGCCATTTGGCGTCTTGCGGGTCAGGACAATTTCGCCCTGATAGCAGCCGCCGCAACCATAATGTGCCCTGGGTATTTACGTTGGCCAAAAGGGCTGGATCCAAATGCGCTTTCCGTGCTTCCAGTCCTTCCATATGCGGTTTTCGCTTTGGCACTGCTTAAAAAACCGGCCACGATTGCAGTCCAGGTTGGGCTGATCATCCTGACTCTTGCGTTCATGTCCCTGAATTGGACAACGGCGTGGGTCTGCGGCCCTTGCATTTTATTTCTCGTCGCCGTACCCGGCGTCAATCGGCGTAGCCTCATTACCCTAATTGCTGTTATGGTCATTGCTGTCCCATTGGTCGTTCTCTTCTCATTTGCGGCAAAATTTGGACATAGCGTGGAGCAGGCCGCTTCAGGCGGACCGTTGAGCATCCTGGCTGGATACACATGGGGCAACTCCGGGTACGGCGAAGGACAATCCGCCGCGCGCCTGTTCTTGCGTATCGCCTTTACCAATGTCGTCGGGCTGCTGCCCTTATGGCTGATTTTTATCTGCGCACTTGCACAGCGTATCCGCGCCGGCGCCCGTTTGTCCTGGCTCATCTTCGCGCCATTGGCCTTGGCTGTCGCGGACCTTGTCATTATGCGGAATTATTTCGGGCATCATCCCTGGATGGCCGGACCGGTCCTGGTTGTTGGCGTGATTTTTTCGCTGGGCGCGATACGAAACACCTTGCCGGTAGATGCCCAGGAGCTTCCCGGGAAACTTCCATTGAAAGTTGTCTATGCGACAGCGTTACTGGCTTTCCTTTATGGTCTTGCCGTGCTGTCCTTTTTTCGCGCCAATGAAGCTCAAATATTGACGTTAATAAAGCTCGTGCGCGAACACACCCCGCGTAGTGATTCGATCGTTATCCTAAAAACCGATTTGGAGACAGTCCGGGTTTCAAGTCGGCTGGATGAACCCCTTGACCGCCATATTCTCGTGGTCGACAGTGTCAACGACCTCGCGAATCCACACCAATCGATTATTTTGACCTCGATAAAACTGGATCAGGCAGGCCCCCTAATCGCGCGGACCTCCGCCAAATCGGCTTCCTGGCTAAGCAAGGTCGCAGATTGGTTCAATCGCTCGATTTCGCATCGTCGATCCGGCGATCGGTTGGAGCTCGCCGACACTTATTATCTTTATGCGAGCGGTCAATGATTTGTTTCCTCGGCCCTCGAACCGTGGTATGATCAACGTCCTCAAATGAATTCAAGCGGCTCGAAGAACAACGCAAGAGAGCTTGTATCCATTGTCATCCCCATGCTGAATGAGCGGGAAGGGCTCCGGACGCTTTTTGATCGGATTGAAAGCGCGCTGGCCAATACCGCCGCGGATTGGGAGATGGTCGTTGTCGATGATGGCAGTACGGACGGGACCAGCAACGCCGCAAAGGATGAAATGAAACGATTTGGCCGGTGGCAATTAATTGTATTAAGTCGGAACTTCGGCCAACAACCTGCCTATCGCGCCGGCTTGGACCACGCGCGCGGCGATGCGGTTGTTTTTCTGGATGCGGACCTGCAGGACCCGCCCGAATTAATCCCGCAGTTTCTCGAAAAATGGCGAGCCGGCTACAAGGTCGTAACGGGACGCCGCACCAGCCGGGAGGAACGCGGTTTGCGCCGGGTTTTGTTCGATGGGTTCCATCGAGTCTTTCACAGCATGACCGGTCGCGTCATGCCAATGAATAGCGGGATGTTCTCTCTCATCGACCGCGTGGTCATTAACCAGCTGGCGGCGGCGCGTGAAACCAATTTGTATCTGCCCGCCCTCAAATCCTGGTATGGATTCCCTCAAACGACCGTTGAATACGCTCGCCGGAACCGCGCCGTGGGTGAACCGAAACAGTCGCTGCGGAAGCTGTTTGCCCAGGCTCTCGACGGGTTATTTAGCTTTTCAGATTTGCCGCTCCAGTGGATCGCAGCAGTGGGAGCCGTGATTTGCCTCGCCAGTTTCGCCTACGCGGGAATCTTGGTCGTTGAGAAAATCCTCCAGATGTTCGGCTTTTTTTCCCAATTACGCGTCCTGGGATTCACAACCTTGGCCGTGGCAATTTTCGGCCTGAGCGGCGTCCAGCTTCTTTCCCTCGGAATCATCGGACAGTATTTGGCGCGCGTCTATCGCGAGAGCAAAGGCCGCCCTGTCTATGTTGTCGAGAGTATTTTAGGCTCCCACGAAACCCGCAAGATGGCGGAAACTGCCGCGGATTCAGGCTCCTTGAGCCCTGTGCCGCAATAACATCGCTTCAGCCAACCCCCTCGTTGAGGGAAGCATGTTTTGGTACATGAAATGCTCGTTTTGTTCGAAATGATTGAAATTTCGCCGCCATCACCAATACTGGATCGTGCTTGTCTAAACGTGGCTGATTCTCCCAACGCATTGGCGCTCTCCGAGGACTTCGAATTCGCGGCACTGTCCGTCGCGGACAACTATCGGAAGGCCCTATTGAATGAATTTTCCCCGCGCCTGCGCGGAAACGTTCTCGAAGTCGGCGCCGGCATCGGACAAATTACCGAAGCGCTTCTGGCGAATCCGGAAATCAAAAAATGCGTTTCCATCGAGCCGCACTCAACCTTTTACACTCAATTGCTCGAAAAATTTCCCGGCCACTCCCTCATCCATGGCACGATCGAAGACCTGAAGGAGGACGGGAATTGGAACTCCCTGGTCAGTATCAACGTCCTTGAGCATATCAAGGACGACGAACGCGAATTGAAAAACTATCAAAATCATCTTCGCAAGAATTCAGGCGTCCTGTGCCTCTTCGTTCCGGCCCGAATGGAGATTTATTCCCAGCTCGATCGGGATTTCGGGCACTTCCGGCGCTACGCAAAACTTGAATTGAAGCAAAAACTCGAGCGCGCCGGTTTCGAGGTCCTTCGGCTGCGATACTATAACCTCGCGGGGTATTTCGCCTGGTGGCTAAATTTCTGTGTTCTGAAGAAACGCCACTTCAGCGCCGGTTCCGTCCGCTTTTTTGATCGATTCATCTTTCCGTTCGTCTATGGGTTCGAATCGCGGATTTCTCCCCCATTTCTCGGGCAAAGCCTCCTCGCAGTCGCCCGGGCAAAGTGAACCGACGCCGATTTCAATTTAACTGAAGCAGATACCAGGTGACGGGACCCGTCCCAGCTCGAATGTTCAGGTTGATTTGACGGGTGACTGTTGCATTCATTCGGCTCTTCCAATCGTTAAAATCAGGGAATCGATCTCCAAAAAGCGTGCTTCGGGCCAGGATGTATCGAACGCCATGCGCTTTCAACCAGGCGGGCGTATCGGCGGGTTTTACACACACAATTTGTCGGGAACCATAGGGCTCCCAAAGGGAACTTTCAGGATCGTCATAAGTGATCAATCCCAGGATTTTTGTGTCCGCGGGAATAATCGCGAGCGCCGGGGCAAAAGCGTGATCGCGGTCGTGATAGACCGAGTAAACTTCTTGAACGCGCGCCGTGAGCCTTGAATCCGAATGCAGAGCCTGAAGTTTTGCAAGGATGGCCCCCGCCGGAAAGAGCGGACGGGCGGGTGAAATAATTAATAGGCCGGCGGCCAGCGCAAGAACGACAAACACCGAGGCCCGCCACCATGTTCTTCTTAGAAGTTGCTCCTGATAAGGTGACCTCAACAGGAGCGGCAATAAAGGTATGTAAAACGGGGCCATGATTCGGGCGATTGGAGCAACTTCTGATTGGCTTAAAAGCGCAAGCGCAGAAACCCATGAAGCCAGGATTACCCCCCACTGGATGAGACTTTCGGCAGTATGACCCTCAAACGTTAAAAATGACCGTGGGCGCGCAATCACCGCAGCCGTTGCGCTGGCGATAAGTAACAACGTGACGCCAAATCCCAGCCCGGCGTTTTCCTCTACTTGCATCTGTTCAGCGCGAAATTCAGGCGCCCCTGGTTCCGTGAACGATTGGCTTAACTTTTGCGCCAGTCGCGGCGGTATCGTCCGGCCCACAAACGCATTCCACTGCTCAGCTTCGGGAAACACGGGAGGCACGACGTTCGCCATGCTGATGAAGGCAATATTAACGCCGAAACGGAGAGGAGTACTGCCGTGGGTCTCAAGCGCTTCGAGTGAAAGCCCTGACCAATCGCCGCAAAATCGGTAGTTTAGGACCGCCGTTGGAAGAAATGAGGCCAGGCACGCGGCGAGACAAACTGCGACGGTGGCAACGGGCCTTCGAATCAAAATCCGTAATGACGGAAGCATCGCAATGGCCCACGGCAGCAACAGTGTCATATTGCCGGTTTTCGCAGCCGTGAGGTCGGCGGCGGCAAGAATTGAGCAAAAAAGATCGCTAATCCGCCCGGTTTCGCGGGCGCGGAGGGCAAAGAAAATGGCCGCCAGGGCAAATGGCGCAGCGAATGAATCGTTGCCAATGCTGCCGGCCTGGAGCAAAAAACAATAGCCCGTCGGCGCAATCCACATCCAATGCCACGCCACACGGCGGCGAACTCCCAGGCGGCTCAAAACGCCGTAAGTAAGCCCAAGCAGAAACAGAAACGATACAAAATTGATGAGAAATAACACGCGATCTGTTTTGAAAATTGCAATCAATGGCGCGGTAAGCCATTCAATCCCGCACGCGCGATTATTGAGTCGCGGGAAATCAGTGTGGATCCACTCCCAGTGCCCGGCCGCCAGCCAGTGCAATACCCGCGGAAGACGATA
>DASYZW010000405.1:0-4657 GCA_035945915.1 Verrucomicrobiia bacterium
TCGCGCGATGCAGCCGTAATAAGGCGGGGCAGCGTACTGGTTCGTGTTCATGCCCACGACCCAGCCATTGGTCGGGTCGCGAAAATAGATGTCCATGATCCCGTTCATCACGTTGGATGCGCTGAGGTTAAACATCGTCCAATTGGTCCCGCCATTGGTGCTGGCAATCACGTAGGCCGGTCCCCGCACACGGCCGGCGCCGTAAATGTGCTGGGAATCCAGGACATCAATTGAACACAGGCCTTTCATCCCGGCCTGGGAAAACGCCGGCATGCTGGTCCAGGTCAGCCCTCCGTTAATGGAGCTATACATCACGTTGGTATCGGTCGTCGCGCCGTCATAAGAGCCCGGGCCGAGGTTGCCGGCGAAACCGATCGTCGGCGTCGCAAATCCAATCGAACGAAAATGCGTGCCGGGGGAGTAGAGAACGGTCGCCCAGGTCACTCCGCCATTGGTCGTCTGGTAAATGTAATTGTCCTGCGTCGCCCAGCCGTTGGTCGGGTCGGTAAAATAGATATCGTCGTGCCGTGTGCCGCTGGGACCGGGTGAATTGGCAAATTGAGACCAGGACGCATTTTGCGCAAAGGCTGAGACAGCAATAAATGTCCAAACGATGATGAGTTGGGTTTTCATGGATTGGCAACGGAGTGAAGTTGCGGCTCAAGCATAAGCCGTTGAAATCCGGTTGTGAAGCCGAATTGAGATGCGGGTTATTAGGGCTTAAAAGGCTCGCAGGCCTATTTTTTGAATTGAGGATGGGCCAGTAATGCGGCGGCGGATGCGGGGGTGAGAGGCGCGCGCGAGTAGATGGGCTGGTGCAGGGGTTCGGCGCTATGGGAGCGTTGGGCGCGAGTTAGCCATTGGTGGTCGAGAGGTTCGCGGACCAAAGCTAAGGCATTCGCGGCGATGGTAGTTTCCTCTTTCAAGCCGGTGGCGTGGCCAATCCCGACAAAAAATCCGGCCATGAGCAACGTCGCTCGCAATAAAGTGCTGCGGGAATAAGTAGTGAGGGCGCAGGGACGGCCGGGATCAAGAGCCCGATACAGATTTTGAAACACCGGGAGCGTCCACATGACGGGATTTTTGGCGGGGGAAAAAGCGTCGTAGAAAATGGCGTGCGCCGGCGGAACGGTCCTCCTGCCCTGGCTGAGCCATGCGGGAAAATCCTCGAGATGAAATTCCCAGTCCACCTGCAGCGAGCCGTTATCGAAGGCGGTTCTTTTCGCCCGAAGCAGTTCGCCTGACTGCTTTTCGTACCCGGAAAGATAGCCGAGAGCGTCGGCATTTTTGAGGGCGAATTCGAGCGGCTCGGCGGTGTTGTCGAAACTGACGATGCGGAGGCGCCCGGAAATATGGGTGGTGGCGCGGAGGACGGCGATGGCATTGGCAGCCGCGCCCAGGCCGACGTCCCAGATTACGAATTCGTCGGAGGCCTCTGCGAGGCGTTCGCAGATGCGGAGTTGGCGGACGCAAAGAAGATCCGCCTCAGCCCGAGGGCCGGGACCGGGGTGCATTTTCTCGCCGTAACGGGCTGAAAACAGGGTGCGCTCCCCATTGGCGAGCGTCACAAGTTGGTAATCATCCGGCACATGAATAATATGCCGCAAAAACCGCCGGGATTGAAACGTTCTATTCCATAGCCGCTCGGCGTCCATACCGCCCCATTTCGCCCCGGCCGGGAGGCGGCCCCTCTAACCCCGCCGTTCCTGTTAATCATGTCTAAAACCTTTGCGCTCGTCGCCCGTTGCGTGAGTCTGTTCTGGTTTCCACTAAACCTGCCGATTTCCCAACAAAACCGTCAATTTCCGCCTCCGTTTCGTTGCATTCCCTCTTAAGGAACTCATTTTGCAAGTTGTTGTCAAACAGCGACTTGAGAAAAAGCCCTCAAATGACGGTAATTGGCATTCGCGACTGGAGTTCCTTCCTATATCAGCCCCCAACCTGGGGTCCGCGCTGTGCCCAAAAAATGTGTCACTACGCCAGTCAGTTCCGAGTCGAAGCGCTACCTAAGGCGGTCATGGAAATAGTTGTGGCCCATCGCCACGACGATGGCGCTGCAAACCGCTTTCCAAATCCCCGGAGCGCGTATATTATCTTTCCCTGAAAGAATGCCCCGCGTTTTCATAAAAACCTACGGCTGCCAGATGAATGAGCGCGACAGCGAAGCTGTCGCCGCGCAACTCATCGCCAAGGGGTATACCCTCGCGCCGTCGGAAGAGACCGCGGACGTCGTCCTGCTCAACACGTGCAGCGTGCGCGACCTCGCCGAACAGAAGGCGTTAAACAAAATGAAATCGATGACCGGCGTGGCGAACAAGCAACGGCGCGCGCCCGTTTTCGGATTCATGGGTTGCATGGCGCAAAGCCGGGGACAAAAGCTCATTGACGCATTGCCGGACGTGGACCTGGTCCTGGGGACGCAAAAATTTCATCGCGCGGCGGAATATTTGGACGAACTCCTGACGGGAGGGGGCCGCGAAAAAATCGTGGACGTCGCCGAGGAAAAAGACAGCGAAGCAACGATCCGCGAACATCTGCTCAATGGAAACGGCAGCGCCAAAAAATCCGTGAGCGCGTTTGTGAGCATCATGCAGGGCTGCAACCAGTACTGCACCTTTTGCATCGTGCCCTATACGCGCGGCGAGGAGCGCAGCCGGAGCATTCCCGACATCGTCGCCGAATGCCGTGAACTGGTCTCACGCGGCGTTAAAGAGATCACGTTGCTCGGACAGATCGTCACCAGTTACGGCAAGCGTGATGTCCCGGCGCGCGATGGCAAATCGGCCTTTGTCCAGCTTCTCGACGCCGTCCACGAGATCGACGGCCTGGAGCGCATCCGCTTTACCTCACCACATCCCAAAGGTTACGGAGACGACCTCATCGCGGCTTACGCCCGCCTGCCGAAGCTGTGCGAGAGCGCGCATATACCCGTCCAAAGCGGCAGCGACCGAATCCTGAAGCTCATGCATCGCGGCTACACGCGCGACAAATTTCTGGGCATCGTCAAAAAACTGCGCGCTGCGCGCCCGAATATCGGCATCGGCACCGACATCATCGTTGGTTTTCCCGGGGAAACGGAAGAGGATTTTGAACAAACCCTTTCGCTCGCGCGCGAAGTGGAGTTCGACCAGGCGTATATCTTCAAATATTCGCCCCGACGCGATACACCGGCCGCCGAAATGCCTGATCAAATCCCGCAACGCGCGCGGGAAGAGCGTAACGAAATCCTGCTGCAAACCGTCAACGAAATCGCCGCCCGTAAATATGACCAATTTGTCGGGCGGCAGACTCAGATTCTGGTGGAAGGTCCGAGCAAAAAGAATTCCGCGCGGATGACCGGGCGCACGCGGTGCAATAAAATCGTGGTTTTTGACGGAGGCGAACGGCATCTCGGACAAATTATGGATTTGCGGATTACCCACGCCGGCTCGTTTACTCTCTACGGTGATCCGGCGATTTTGGGGTGAGTCGAGAAGACGTCACTCCGCCGGATCGCGGCTCTCACTTAAATCGCTCGCTACCGCACTTGACCGGACCCACAAGTGGATATCTTTAATGTACGCATCCATCTGCGGTGTGGGACCGTGGCCTTGCTCGTAAACACCGTCTTTGAAGTAAAAGTCCCCGGCGCCGTTGTCCCGTTGCGTCCAAACGAGCTTTTGGTTGATCCAGACCCGAATCGTGCGGGCAGCCAGGTCGTGGTCCACATTGAGTTGAAACCATCGGTTGCCAAGATGCGAGGCCAGCTCGTGTCTTGAGTAGTCATGCACGGACCCCCCATCGCTGCTGAACCAAAACAGCATAAACGTTGTGGCTCCGTGCCGGCCCGTCACGGCGTTCCCGGTATGAATTTGAAAGATGCAATAGCTGTTTTCATTCGAAGGCGCCATCTCCATGGCCTGATATTGAATCTCGCCGCTGCGATAATCGGGCACGAAACGTTGTTCCGTCCGCGGCCTGGTCCGGTTCCCTGCCGTAAATGCCCCGTCATCGTTCAGGACTTCGCAATGATACACTCCGTTCGTAAACCAATATCGCTGGTCCTGCATCGCGTTCGTGGGCGATTGCACGCGAAATGTCACAGGAAAAGGTGTCCATGCCCCGGCCCCCACTTGCGCCATGGCATTCGCCGTCAAAAACACGAAGACTGCACCGCAACAAAGCCGTAACCGGCCGAACATTGGAATCAACTTCAGCATGCAAATTCTGGTATTCTGTTCAATTATAGTAAACATCCGGCCCGTTCGGGTCTTTAGAACGTTTATCTGATTGCAGGAGGCTGTTTCCGTGAACTGCGCCTGTGTCTCCTCGATTGAATCGCAGCGAATTGCTCCCGGGCTTTAACTTCTTCGGGCCCCACGCTTGATATTTCAGCGCGTAAATCGTAAACCATAAATCGCAAATTTGCCGATATGCCTGAAATGCCGGAAGTCGAGATTCTTGCGCGCCACTTGCGTCCGCTGCTTCGTGGAAAAACAATCCGCAGCGTGACCGTTCGCCGCGAACGGGCGACGCGTCCAACCTCTCCGCGCGAATTCGAACGCGCCCTTGCCGGCGCAAAATTTACGACCCTTGATCGCAGGGGGAAATATCTGGTGTTTCACTTCCAGCCAAAACATGCCGGGCCGACCTTTGCCGTCCTGGGTCATCTGGGTAT
>DASYZW010000406.1:0-3540 GCA_035945915.1 Verrucomicrobiia bacterium
ATGAATCGGAAACCTCAAGACCGCCAAAGAGGCGCATAACAATGTAGGCGATCATGGTGCCGCCCCGGAGACATCCAGCGGTACTCTCTTAATTCAGCTAATTTGTTGCTGACATTCGCATCAAAATGATGCAGCAATAAAGCGATGCGCAAGTCATTCATTCTCAAGGTGCTGTCGCCCCTGGCGATTCTTTTCTGCACGAGCCAATTCTGTGCCTCGGCTGCGAATTGGGAGAACATTTCCGATCCCCTTGTCGCCGCGGTCACCAATGCGAGCGGGCCAATTCCCTGGCCGGGCGATACTGCGGGAGTGGCGGTGGATCGCGCCACCGGTACGCTTTACGTCGATGTCTGCAACGTCGGCCTGTGGCGCAGCACCGACCATGGCCGGACGTTCCAGCGTGCGGCGGAAGGGCAAATCAGCGGACGCGCTGAATTTGGATACTCGCTCAACTGCGATCCCGCCGGCGGGCGCATGGCTTGTTTTCTTCTGGATGGCAAATGCGGAATGACCCTGGACGGCGGCCTGACTTGGCATCCATTTGCGCCCATGGGTCGTAATTGGGATTACGGCGCCGTGGATTGGTCGGACCCCGGTGCGCGCTGGATTTTTGCCAGCCGGCATGAAAGCGGGGGTGAAATGTATTTGTCCGACAACGCGGGGACGTCCTGGCGATTCATCGGCAAACATCCTGAATTTACTTCCGTGGCCGCTTTTGACTCGGGCATTTTGGAGGCGGGAACGGATTCGGGCATCATTCGCAGTACGGATGACGGCCAAACCTGGACGAATATTTCCGCATTTCATCCCGTGGGCCGGGTGGCTGAATATTTCCACGGTAAAACCTGGTGGCTGGCGCGCGAAGGCCTGATCACCAGCCGCGATAACGGCGTCACCTGGCAACGCGTCGGCAATGTGCCGTCGCCGAATGCCGGATGGGGCCCGTTATTCGGCAAAAATACGCGACAAATCGTAGTGGCAGATCTCGATGGTATTCTTCAAAGCCGCAATGGGGGGAAAACATGGCGGCGAATTGCTCCGTTGCCGCCGTTTGAAGGAGGACTTACGCCCCATTTGCCGGGCGAATTTGTCTGTCTCGCTTGGGATCCCAAAGCGAACATCCTTTACGGCTCACGCATGGGAAGCGCTACGTACCGGCTTCAACTCGATGACAATCGCTGAGCGGCGCAGTAATGCCGCCACACGCCCGATCTACGGCAGCCTTAGACGGAAGTATTGCTGCGTGAGCGACGGTATGGCCGTGTACGGACTGGTCGCGCCCGTGACATCCGTATAAGGACCGGTAACAGTCGGCGCGGATTGCAGCACGCCGTTTGCCCAGGTGAGAATGAGCTGACCGTTGACCGACGCTTCATATAAAACCGCCGGAGGTTCGATTGAACCGTACGTCGCAAATGCGTTGTCGGCCACCGTCGCCCAACTGGCCCAAACCCAGGCCGGGTCGCGAACCGAATTTTCAAGCCGCGTTTCATCCATCGATCCATCAAAGCATAAGAATCCGCCCGACCCCGGCGTTCCGGTGAGCAATGAGCCGCATCTCAGATAGTTTGTCACCTGTAAGGCGGTGTCGACGCTCGTGTTGACCGTTTGATCCACGCCATCCACATACACGTGCAACGCGCCGTTGCTTGCGTCCAGCGTGCCGGTCAGAAGATGCCATTGACCGAAGCTTACGGCACGCACTGCGGTTCGTGCCGGAACATCGCCGCCCACGCCGTCGGAGGTGTCGAAATAAATAATGCCGTCATTGGTGTTATAACTATCCACGTAAAAATCAAAACCGTTCACATTCCAGCCGCCGGTTTTATTGCACCAGATCGTTTGTTCGCTGTTTGCCGTAGTCGCGATATTGACCCAGGCCGACACAGTCAACGTTTTTTGAAGATTGACCAAACCGGCATCCATGAACTGCGAACTGCCATTGAATGCGATGCCATTTCCGATTAATCCGGGCGTTGAGACCGGCGCCACGCCGGAGGCCGCGGGATATTTGAGTGTGCTATCGGCGAACGGAAATCCGGATTCGCCCAAATGATAAACGAGCGCACAGGCGTTTGAATTGTTCAACGTCCTCCAAACCGCGCCGTTCGTCGTCCAGGGCTGTCTCGTGTCATCCGCCGGATTGCCCCAGCAGGCGGTGATATAATCGGTGTTGGTGCCGATCGAGGGGACCTGGACCCACACGTACGATTCGCCGGGTGGATTCCAGGTATCAATCTGATAGGGCAATTCCCGGCCGTCAGCGGCGGCGAACCGAAGATCAGCGCCATTGCCGGGCGAAATAAATTGTGAATAGGAAAACCCGGTAATCGTCGGGCCCAGCCGAACCAGCAACGGGAAATTCAGCAGGGCTTCGCTGTTGGTGTAGCCGCTGAAGGTCATTTTCATCCGGTCATAATTCGCCGGATTTAAAAACGTCGCCGGTACACCCGCCACGGTCGCGATGGATGAACTGGCGCTGCCGTAACTATTGGTGATCACGACCTGGTAATTATTGGTTCCCACCAGGGCCGAAAAAGAGTAGGCGGAATTGGTCGCGCCGGGAATCGGTTGGCCATTGACGAGCCACTGGTAAACCAAGGGCTGCGCGCCCGCCGCCGAGACGCTGAAGGAAATCGGATCCAGTTGCCACGCCGTTTGGAACGACGGCTGCACGTTCGTTTCGATAATCGGAGCCGTTGCCGTCACATAAGAGATTGGCGGGCTCATATGGTCCCGGATGCAGGGTTTGCCGATCGCATCCACGTAAAGTTGATAAACCCCCGTTGACAGCCCCGTCCCGGCAAGATTCAAAATATGCACGCCCGTGGCCACGGACCCGAGGTAGGCCGCGTTCACGCCATCCTGTGACGCATACACTTCATAATGATCCACCGTCCGTTCGTCACCCGAGACGATGTGCCAGAAGAGATAACTCGGCGATAAAATCTGGTTGGTCAGCGAAAACCCGTTTTCCATTGCCGCCTCGACTTCGGTCCCTTCCTCCCAATCGCTCCAGGTGGCCCATTGCATGCGCGTCATGTTTGCCGGGATTGCCGAGTTGATCGCCGCCGCCCGCTCGACCTCGCAAAGGCCGTTGCTCGAGGGGAGGTACTTGCCCATGGACCAGCTCACGGATTTGGTCAGCGTTCCATCGAAATGCGAACACATGGCGCCGAAAGCCTTTTTGCCGGAATTTGCGATGGTCGAATAATCGCCCGTAACTGCGGCGAGATTGAACGGGTCGTTCGGGTTGACACCGTTATTAAAAGAGGCCGTCCATTCAAAGCACTCGTCCTCCCACGGCTCCGACAGGTAGCCCGTCCCTTGTTCCACCCAAACCATCTGGCCGCCCGCCATGGACTTCAATTGGCTCATCTGCGTTTCCCCGATATCGTTGCGCACGCCGAAAAACATCAAAATCGGCAGGCCGTTGGTCAACGGTTCCCGCTCGTAATTCGGGTCGTTAAAGTATTGGCTTTGGCAATATTGGATCTGCGAAAGGAGATTATTGGTGCCCGTGCCGCCGCTGACGCCGCC
>DASYZW010000407.1:0-4366 GCA_035945915.1 Verrucomicrobiia bacterium
TCGACCAGGCAATGAATTGCCAGGGCAATCATCATGGCCGTGGCAAATTCAGCAAGTCGATGCGTCGTCGCCTCGTCAAAATGGCTCGCCGCGCAGGCGGGGCAGATGTGGTAAATGTACCGCGTGATGATGGCAAAGAGAAGATAGCCCGAAGCGGCCGCCGGCAGGTACCACCAGCGCAAGGCTTCCCAGCATTCCGGAGTGATGCCGCAAACAGCCACCCCCAGCAGCGTGCCCGCCCCAAGACTGATGAACGCGCACAGCTGCCGATGCGTCCGCGCAAAAGTCGCGCTCATTGCGCCGCCCGCCAGCGCAATACCGAACGCCAGGAAGATCTGGATCAAAATGGATGCCGTATCCGCGCGCATATCTAATTGCAAATCATTTGCAATATAAAAGCATGCAGGAAACCGCGCAAGTCGAATTTTTCCGGCGCCTGGGCTCGCGCTTTGGGGGCATCTCCGGCGCCCGTAATTTTACTTCCAACCCTGCCGCAACTGCTCCGGTTGCGCTCCACGTTCGCGCAATGCGCGGAGGCTTGCGGATTCGCTGCGCTTGGCGAGGCGTTCGCCTTTTTCATCCAGCATTAATGGACAATGAAAAAATTCCGGCGCCTTTAAGCCGAGCGCCCGATACAGCAAGAGTTGCCGCGCGGTCGAAAGCAACAGGTCTTCGCCGCGAACCACCTCCGTGATTCGCATTTCCGCGTCGTCCACCGCGCACGCCAATTGATACGCGGGAACGTCGTCATTGCGCCAAACGACGAAATCGCCAAAGTGTTTCCCCGCGATAAAGGTCTTTTCACCCAGATTATTGTCCGCGAATTTTACCGCATCGCCGTCGGCAACACGGAAGCGCCAGGAACACGTTGCGCCTTCGGGATTGGTTTTGTTTCGGCAGGTTCCGGGATAAATCGGTTCCTCGTCCTCGGGCGCATGCGGAGCGCGCGGGGCTGATTGGATGTCCCGGCGCGAGCAGTTGCATGGATAGATCAGGCCGGCTTCACGAAGCGTTTGCAGGGCCGCGCGATAGAGGGAAAATCGCTCGCTTTGATTATAAGGGGCGTGCGGACCGCCGATGTCCGGGCCTTCCTGCCATTCGAATCCGAACCATCGCAAATCCTCGGCCATAGCGCGGACAAATTCCGGTTTGCAGCGGGCACGATCCAAGTCGTCGTTGCGCAGGATAAGCAGGCCACCGCGTGCCCGCGCGCGTGCCTGCGCCATCCAAAACGTCCGGGCGTGGCCCAGGTGCAGGTAACCGGTTGGAGTGGGGGCAAGCCGTCCGCGATAGGAATTCCCGGTGTCGCATGCGGCTAACATTCGAAGTTACCGCCCGCAGCAATTTTTATATTTCTTGTCGCTTCCGCAAGGGCAGGGATCGTTGCGTCCGACTTTCGGGCCGGTGCGTTTCGGCTGCTGTTTCTTTTTGGAAACGTCATCCGCGGCCTGGCTGACAATGTCGCTCTTTGCTTTTGCGTTGTCCTCGGCGGGCGGCTTGGCAAAGGCGCTTCCCGGGTCGTGCCGGGTCTCCTTCGGCGCGGCGCGCATAAAATTCTGGAGCGCTGTCAGCGAAGACGCGCTGCTGAAGACATTCCGGCAGATCTGCGTTTTGACGTTCACCATCAACTCATCAAACATCTTGAACGCTTCGACTTTATATTCGATGAGCGGGTCCTTTTGCCCATAGCCGCGAAGCCCGATGCTATAGCGCAGGCTGTCCATTTCATAAAGATGTTCCTGCCACAACCGGTCAATCGCCATCAGAATGGTGATTCGTTCAACCGTTGCGAGTTTTGCCGGGTCTTCAAAGCTGATCTTTAGCTCGTATGCCTCGCGGATTTTCTCCGTGATAAAATTGCAGATGGCAAATTGCCCCTCGTTCAACCCGTCAAACAACGAACCTGAAACCGGGCGTTCTTTTCCGGATTCGGCCGCCTTCACAATCTCAGTCTCCGGCATGCCCAACGGGAAAGTCAGGTTCACCCAGTCCGCCAGTTGCCGCACCCGCCATTCAGCCGGCTCTTCGTCGGCCGAAGTAAATTCCTCCACCTTTGAAACCACAACCTCCTCTATGATATCCATGAGGCGATCGCGCACGTCGTCACTGGTGATGATCTCATTGCGGAAACCATAGATGATTTCGCGCTGCTTATTCATGACGTCGTCGTACTCCAAAGTACGCTTGCGCATTTGGAAGTTATGCTGTTCAACGCGCCTTTGCGCCTGCTGGATCGACCGGTTCAACAGGCCGTGCTGCAGTTCCTGTCCCTCTTCCAGGCCCATTCGCTCCATCCATTTGGCGATATTGTCGGAACCGAACAACCGCATCAAATCGTCTTCCAGGGAAATGAAAAAGTGCGATGAACCGGGGTCGCCCTGCCGGGAACAGCGACCGCGCAACTGACGGTCAATTCGCCGGGACTCATGCCGCTCGGTGCCCAGCACGTGCAATCCGCCAACCTCCGGCACGCCGGGCCCCAGTTTAATGTCCGTGCCGCGGCCGGCCATGTTCGTGGCAATCGTGATGGCGCCGCGCTGGCCCGCGCGCGAGACGATTTCCGCCTCTTGCTGGTGGTACTTGGCGTTCAGCACCGAATGCACCAGCCCCTCGCGTTTCAGCAGCCGCGAGAGCATTTCACTCGTTTCCACGGACACTGTGCCCACGAGAATGGGCCGGCCCTGGGCGTGGTGTTGCTTAATTTCCGCAACCACGGCGTTAAATTTTTCGCGCCTGGTTTTGTAGACCGAATCGTTCGCGTCTTTGCGAATGTTTGGCCGGTTGGTGGGGATCGTCAGCACTCCCAGCTTATAGATGTCCAGGAATTCCGCCGCCTCGGTCTCCGCCGTGCCGGTCATCCCGGCGAGCTTTCGATACAGGCGGAAATAATTCTGGATGGTAATCGTCGCGAGCGTCTGCGTCTCGCGCTCAATTTGAACGCCTTCCTTGGCTTCAACGGCCTGGTGCAAGCCGTCGCTCCACCGCCGGCCCGGCATTTTGCGGCCGGTATGCTCGTCCACGATCACGACTTTGCCTTCTTCAACAATGTATTGGACGTCCAATTGGTACAGGCTATAAGCCTTCAGCAATTGCGAGATCGCGTGAATCTTTTGGGCTTTGACCTGGTAATCCGCCTGCAGTTTGGCCTTTTGCTCCGCGCGCTGGCGGGCGTCGCCCGTGGAACTGACATCCACGTCGTGGAGCAGCGTGGTCAGGTCCGGCAGCATAAATGCCTCGGGATCCTGCGGGCTGACAAAGTTGCGGCCCTTTTCGGTCAAATCGGCTTCATTGCTCTTTTCGTCGATGGCAAAGAGCAGTTCCTCCTTTTCCTTGTAGAGTTCGATCTTCTTTTGGTCCTTGTGAAGCTCCAGTTCAGCGGTGTTCATGAACCGCGCGTTTTCCGGATCTTCCAGGAGCTTGAGCAATCCTTCCGACCGTGGCTGGCCGGTTTTGACGCGGAACAACAGCAACCCCAGCATATGCTCCAGGTCGGGCGCGCTCTCGATTTTTGAGCCGTCGGTGGGATTTAGCTTTTTGATGATTTCCTCGGCCTCCTTCAAAAAGCGATTGCACAACTGTTGTTGCGCGCGCACGAGCGATTCAACCGTGGGTTTCCACTGGGCGTATTGCTCGTCATAGGTCACGACCGCGGGACCGGAAATGATGAGCGGGGTGCGGGCTTCATCAATCAGGATGGAGTCCACTTCATCCACAATCGCAAAGTAATGGCCGCGCTGTACCTGGTCTTCCTTGCGAATGGCCATGCCATTATCGCGCAGATAATCAAACCCGAATTCGGCGTTAGTGCCATACGTAATATCGCAATAATATTGCTGCCTGCGGATGGGCGGGGGCTGGTCATGAAGAATGCAACCGACCGTCAGGCCCAGGAATTTGTAGACCGCTCCCATCCATTCTGAATCGCGCGCCGCGAGGTAATCGTTCACGGTCACGACGTGAACGCCGCGCCCGGTCAGGGCGTTGAGATAAACCGGCAGCGTGGCCACGAGGGTCTTGCCTTCGCCAGTCGCCATTTCGGCGATTTTTCCGTTGTGCAGCCCAATGCCGCCGATCAGTTGCACATCGAAAGGAATCATCTCCCACTTGAGAGGATGATCGCGCACGATGATTTCCTGCCCTGACATCCGTCGGCAGGCATTTTTGACCACGGCAAAGGCTTCCGGCAAAATCTCATTGACCCGTTTCGCCAGTTCGTGGTCGTCCTGGATCTTGGAGAGTTCGTCCTTCCACGTCGCCGTTTTGGCGCGTAGCTCATCATCCGAGAGCTTCTGCAGCTCGGTCTCGATCTCGTTGATCACCTTCACGCGCGGCCACAATTTTTTGACCTCGCGTTCGTTTTTCGACC
>DASYZW010000408.1:0-2922 GCA_035945915.1 Verrucomicrobiia bacterium
CGTTTGAACGCCTTGCAAGATTCGTTTTTGAAAAAGTCAACGCCGCGCCCCCGGAATCTCTCAATGACGAGGGCCGCAGCATGGTTCTGCGCGCTCTCCTGCTAAGGCATGAACATGAACTGAAACTGTTTCGGGCAAGCGCGCGTCGTCCCGGCTTCGCCCGGGAAGTCGGCCGCTTGCTGGCCGAGCTTCAACAGCATCAAGTATCGTCGTCGCGGCTCCTCGCCATGGCCGCCGACTCAAATTTCCGACCCGAACTCCGCGATAAACTTCAAGATTTGGCCCTCCTGTTCGATCGCTATTCTTCATGGCTGACCGGCCATAAATTGCGTGACGGAAACTGCCTGCTCGATGACGCGACGGAAATGCTGCGCGCCAATCCAAAAGCCCCGGCTATCCATTTCGCCGCGCTATGGCTGGATGGATTTGCCGAAATGACTCCGCAAGAGATGGACTTGCTTGCGGCTGTTTTGCCTTTCTGCGGGCGCGCCACATTGTCTTTCTGCATTGCTGAAACGGGTATTTCGAAAGAGGAGAATTCATGGTTGTCCATCTGGGGCGCTGTCGGCAATACGCTCCAGCGTTGCCGCCAACGAATCGAACAATCGGGTAGTGAGGTTGAAGTCGAGACGCTTCAATGTGATTCGAAAAAGAGCCGATTTAGCCAGTGCGCCGCGTTGGGGCACCTGGAGGCGAATTGGGAGGGTGGGGGACAGCCTGGCCGCCCTCCGGTCGTCGTGACTGATGCATTGCGAATCGTGATTTGCCCGGATCCGGAGGGCGAAGCCACGCTGGCAGCGCGCGAAATATTGAAATTCATCCGCGCCGGGAATCGCTTCCGCGATTGCGCCGTGTTGGTCCGGGACCTTGAGCGGTATTACAAACCGCTTTCAAGGATGTTCCGGCGTTACGGGGTTCCCTTTTTCCTGGACCGCCGCGAGACGATTGCGCATCACCCATTGGCGGAATTGACGCGGAATGTCCTGCGCGTCGCCGCGTTTGACTGGCGGCACGAAGACTGGTTTGCCACGTTGAAAAGCGGTTTTTGCCCGGTTGATGGCATGGAGATAGATCGGCTCGAAAACGAATCACTCGCGCGGGGTTGGCGGGGAAGACGCTGGCTCGAACCTGTTCAAGTTCCAGAAAATCGCGATTTGGAACAGCGCCTGGAACGACTGCGCAAAATAATTGTTCCTCCATTTGAGGTCTTCGGCGTCGGGATTGCCGAAACTCAGTTTCAGCCTGACGGAAAACAATTGGCCGCTTTATTACGCAACCTTTGGGGGGACCTGAGGGTTCAAGAAACATTGGAACGCTGGAATGCAGTGGATGCAGGGGGAAAAGGGAGTGACCGCGGGCTCGCGATCCATGCCACCGTTTGGGACGAGATGAACTCCTGGCTGGGCAACCTGGAGTTGGCATTTTCAAGCGAAACGATGCACGTCCGTGAATGGCTGCCCGTTGTGGATGCCGGCCTGGCGAACCTGACGGTCGGCATCATACCCCAGATGCTGGACGAGGTGCTGATCGGCGCCGTTGACCGCGCCCGCAATCCTGAATTGAAATTCTCCCTGGTTCTCGGCGTGAACGAGACGGTTTTTCCCGCCGTGCCGGCGTCGCCGGCAATCCTGACGGAGTCTGACCGCGAAGACCTCCGTTATCGGCTTTCGTTGGGAGCGGATTTGCGGGACCGGCTTGCCCGCGAACGTTACTACGGCTACATCGCTTTCACGCGCGCCGCCCAAAGGATGCTCGTGAGTCTGTCCCGAACCGATTCCGAAAGTCGTGCACTAAATCCCTCGCCGTTCATATCTCAGTTGAGAAGTCTTTTTCCGAGCCTCGAAATCGAGGATTTCGTTAATCAGGTTCAGCCCGGTGACGTCGAGAACCTAAACGAATTGGTTCCGTTGCTTGCCGGATTGGGAAACGCCTTGCGCGCTGACCGGGCGATAGATCAAAACAGACTTTTGGCTGATGTATTGAAGACTCTCGGGGAAAGGAAGGAGCCCGAACCATCGGAAGAGCTTTCACCGGCGATTGCAGCGAAACTATACGGTCCCGTTTTCAGGACTTCCGTCAGCCGGCTCGAAGAATTTGCGCAATGTCCGTTCAAATTTTTCGTTCGTTCCGGCCTGAAGGCCGGGGAACGCAAAATCTTTGAATTGGATGCCCGGGAACGCGGAATGTTTCAGCATGAGGTTTTGAAAGAATTTCACGACCAGCTTGTTGCGGAAAAAAAACGGTGGCGGGATTTGACCCCGTCCCAGGCGCGAGAACGGGTTGCCCAAATTGCTTCGAGTCTCGCCGTAAAATTTCGGGATGGGCTGCTGCGCGACTCGGCCCAAACCCGCTTTGCCACCCGGGCAATGACTGAATCATTGCAGAACTTCATCGAAGTGATTGTTTCCTGGATGCGGGAACAATACGAATTCGACCCGGCGGCGGTTGAATTGAGTTTTGGCGAGGAAAATTCGCCGTTGCCTGCGTGGACGATTTCGCTGGAGGGCGGCCGGAAGCTGGAATTGCGGGGCCGGATTGACCGGGTTGATTTGTGCCGCGAGTCGCACGGTGACAGTGGAATGGCGGTGGTCATGGATTACAAATCGAGCCGCAAAAAACTGGACCCCATCCTCGTCGAATACGGCATCCAATTGCAACTGCCCGCCTATTTGAGCGCGTTGTCACAGTTTTCCGAACTGCGGGGCGTGTTTGGGGTGGGCAAACTCGTTCCGGCGGGTATTTTCTATGTCAATTTACGGGGACAATTTGAAAACGGCAAAACGCGCAGCGAAGTGTTGACCGAAGGCGGCGCAAGGCGTTCGGCCTACAGGCATACGGGGCGGTTTGACGCAGGGACATTGCATAAATTGGATTCGGCGGGCGCGGAAGATCAGTTCCGTTACAGCCGAAACCAGGATGGAA
>DASYZW010000409.1:0-3359 GCA_035945915.1 Verrucomicrobiia bacterium
TATCCCTTGCGAATTTAGACCAGCGGGCGTCGCAGATGGCGTCCATCACCAATTGGATCGAACGGGACAGCCATTGTGTGGGTCTTTCGGCCATGGGCCGGCAATTGAACGCCGCGCTCGCGCCGGATGCTCGCGTTTTTATCAGCGGCATGCTCGGCCCCACCAACGCCTCCAAGACGGGCTACTATTACTTCCTGAAAAACTATCTTTTCCCCCGGGACGTCGAAATTTCTCTCGACGGGAAATCGCATGGCGAAATGAACGGTTTTAGCGGTGTCCCTTGTGATTCACCCGGCGTGCTTCGAAGCAACGGGTTCGATGTGATGCTCGACTTCACGGATAACCGCCCCAGCCTGATTCCGCTAACGCCCAAGGGCGTGCCGCATTCCCAATGACCGACCTTGCGGCATTTATTTTACCGCCGGCAACGGCCTTCGCAGGAATGCGGGCGGCGACCCTCGTTCTCGGAACGAGGTTCCAGGAACAAATGGGCTTTGGCCTTCGATTTGCGCTCGGGCTGGCTCTCGGGATGGTTTTCTTTTCCCAGGCGGAATTACTCTTGGCTCTCGCCGGACTCAATGCGGCCCCAATCCTCGCGTGGACCGGACTAGTTTGGGGCGTGGCGGAATTAGGATTGATAGTGGCAAAACTTCCCGCCGCCACAAAGAGCGTCCGATTCCAGCCCGCGCATTTATGGCTGCTCCTGTTGCTGCCGCTGGCCTATTCATGGTGGGTATTTGCGCGGCTTTCCACCCTTGAAGGAACCCTGGAATATGACGCCAACGCCTTTTGGGTTTTTAAGGCAAAAATCCTTTATTTGGAACAGGGCCAAAACCTTCTCCGCGTTCTGCGCGACGTAAACCTCGGCTACGCCCACATGGATTATCCCATGCTCGTGCCGTGCCTTTACACGCTCAATTACGGCATCATGGGCCAGGTGGATGAGTTCGTTAACAAGGTTTGGCCCTTTTGGATGATGGTCGCCCTCTGCGCCGGCATCGTGTCAGCCGCACGGCTTTGGAAGTATCCGCGGCCGTTGCCCGTGGCTGTTGTCACGCTCATCGCGTTTCTGCCCGCAAGCCTGGAATTCATTCGGAACGAGGGCGGAACGATACCCATGGTCTTTTACACCAGCATGGCCGCGCTTTTTATCGTGTCTGCGATATACGCGCGGAATGAACTGGCGCCCGCAGCGCTGATTCTTGTGTTGACCGGGGTATTTTCCACAAAATTTGAAGGCGTCCTGTTCGCCGCCTTCACGTCCTGCGCGCTCCTGCCGGTCGCCTCGCGGCGCGGGTGGCTGAAAAATACCACATTGTGGAAAAGCGCCGCTACCGCTGCGATATGCGTGGCGCCTTATTTGATTTACCGGTTATCGAAGCCCGTTCCCAACTTGGAATCTGCCTGGTTCCATACGGGCATGGCAACGCCTGACGCGGTTTTTCATCGGTTTCCTCAGATTTGGTTTATGGATATTTTTGCCCGATTTTTCAACCCGGCGTTCTTCCAATGGCAAGCCGGCAACAATCGCATGCTATGGATCGGCCATTGGACGGGGTTGGGCAGCCTTGTGAACGATCAACTGGCAGTACTGCCGTGGCTCCTGGCAGCTTTACTCATTCTCACCTTCATTTATAAACCTCGCGGCCGTCTGGTTATTGTCCTTCTTTCCACAATTGTTCTGGTGACCTTCACGTTTCTTTCATTGGTAGTTTCGTGCCTGAAAAAAGACGATTTACAATCGGGCATCGATTTCGCGTGCGGCATCGTTGGCCGCTACTACTATCCGTTTTTTACCGCCTGGTTTTTGGGAACAGTCGCAATTTGGTTTATGGATGAAAAGAGCGCGGATAATGTAACTGTAACGACGGGAATTCAGCCCAACCAAGCGTCCGCCGCGCGCTCTTCCCGCGCGAAACGGCGGGCGTGACTTGTGTTTTTCCCTATTTCCGATAAAATTGATGCATGAAAAACGACGTCGTGCCCATTCAAATTCGGGGAATCCTCCCCGCCAATAACGGCTGCGCGCTCTTCGTGGGCAACGACGAAAAAGTCTTCGTTATAAACGTAGAGCCTCAAATGGGGGTCATTATTGGCATGTTTTTGCGCCAGCAGCCCAAGGAACGGCCGCTGACCCACGATCTCATTAATCGCATCTTCCAGGGCTTTGGAATCACGGTCGAGCGAGTCGTCATCACGGATTTGAAAAATTCGACGTATTTCGCGCGACTGATCCTCCAGCAACAAAACGAATTGCACTCGGCCAGGAAAATTGTGGAAGTGGACGCGCGCCCGAGCGATTGTCTGGCCATTGCGTCAGCTCAAAAGAAGCCCATCTTTGTCTCGTCAGAACTGTTTGAGCAGGTCGAAGATATGAGCGAAGTCCTCAATCGCATCAATGAAAGCGGGGCCGGCGAGTCCGCCGAATAAAAATGCCCGCGGCAAAATCCGTCCCGTCCCTCGCGCTAGTTTGCGGCAATGACGAATTTGCCGTCAAGAAGCGCGCCAAGGAGATTTTCCGATCCTGGGCCGGTGAATCCGGAAGCACTGAACAGGAAATCATCGATGCCGCGGTTTCCAATAGCGGCGATGCGCTCAATGCCATTGCCAAACTGCGCGAAGCCATCCAAACCCTTCCCTTTTTCGGTTCGTCCAAAATCGTCTGGCTTCGCGATTGCAGTTTCCTGGGAGAAGAACGCGCCGCGTCGGCCCAGGCCGTTATGGACACCCTGGCAGATTTGGCGGCTGAACTAAAAGGTTTCAAATGGGAAAATATCCGGCTTCTCATCAGCGCCGGCAAAGTGGACCGGAGAAAGACCTTTTTTAAGACGCTGGAGAAAATCGGCACGGTTGAAAATTTTGAGGCTCTCTCGGCGGACGATAAAGATTGGGCCGACCGGGCCGAAGCCGTGGCCCGAAGCGCCATCCGCCAACGTGGCAAGGACATCGCTGAAGAGGCTCTGGCAGAGCTTGTTGCCAGGGTAGGTCCCAACCCGAGGCAACTTGAAAACGAATCGGAAAAGCTCGCGTTGTTTATCGGGGAACGGCTAACCATCGAATTTGCCGACGTCGCCTCGGTCTGTTCCCGGAATAAAACAGCCCGGGCTTTTGCCCTCGGCGACGCGCTGGGCGACCGTGATTTGCCACAATTGCTCAAACGGCTCGATGAAGAACTTTGGGAAATGAAATTCGATTCGCAAAAATCGCCCATTGGCCTGCTGTACGGCCTCATTTCCAAAGTGCGGGCCATGTTGATGCTCAAAGAAATGCTGCGGGAAGGCTGGATCAAGCCCGAAACCGATTACAACCGTTTCAAAGCCCAGCTCGCCCGCGTGCCAGCCCAAAGTGTCCCGGCTGAT
>DASYZW010000410.1:0-2766 GCA_035945915.1 Verrucomicrobiia bacterium
TGTCGCCGTCATTGACTCGGAAAAGACCACCTTCGAGTTGCCCGCGCCCGAGGACGGCGTATTGAAAATTCTCCGCCAGGCCGGCGAGACCATCCAGGTGGGCGGCGTTGTGGGCCAGATCGAAACCAACGGCGAACCCGCAAAAACTGAACCCCCGAAATCCGAGCCGGCGAAGAAAACCAAAGAACCGGAAAAAACGATCGCGCCGAAAAAGGACGCGCCGAAGGCCGCCGAAGAAAAACCAAAGCCCGAAATCAAAACCGAAAAGCCCGCGGCAAAACCCGGCCCTGCGGCGGCGCTAAAAGCGTCCACCGCCCCCGCCCGCGAACAGCAAGTCGTCCCCATGACGATGCTGCGCAAGACCGCTGCCAAACGCCTGGCTGAAGCCAAGCAACAAATGGCCATGCTCACCACGTTCAACGAAACCGACGTGAGCGCGGTGCAGGCCCTTCGCGCCACGTACCAGGAAAACTTCGAGAAACGTTACCAGGTCAAACTCGGTTTCATGTCCTTCTTCGTGAAGGCGGTCATCGACGGCCTTAAACAATATCCCCAACTGAACGCGGAAATCCGCGAGACCGACATCGTCTATTACAACTATTTCGACATCGGCGTGGCCATCGCGGGCGAACGCGGCCTCGTCGTTCCCGTGCTGCGCAACGCCGATCGCATGAGCTTCGCCGACATCGAAAAGGCCATCGGCGATTTCGCCAAACGTTCCCGCGAAGGGAAATTGAAGCCGGACGAACTCGAAGGCGGCACGTTCACCATTACCAACGGCGGCGTATTCGGCTCGCTCCTTTCTACCCCTATCATCAATCCGCCCCAAACCGGAATCCTCGGGATGCACTCGATCCAGGAACGGCCCGTGGCTGTGAACGGCCAGGTCGTCATCCGCCCCATGATGTACATCGCCTTGACCTATGATCACCGCCTCGTGGATGGCCGTGAAGCAGTCCTCTTCCTGCGCCGGGTCAAGGAAGGCATCGAAAACCCGGCCCGAATGCTCATCGAAGTGTAAGCCACCGATTAAAAGTCCGGAAACGATCTACTTTTCACTCCACGCCCGGAGTTCGCTTTCCACTTTTTCAATCGGCAAACCGACGACGTTGCTGAACGAACCGGAAATTTCCGAAACGACCATCTCTCCATGTTCCTGGATGGCGTACGCCCCGGCCTTATCGAGCGGGTTGATTGTGGCAAGATATTCGTCGATCTGTTCGCCGGTCAGTGGCCGGAATAACACGTCCGTGCTGACGGCGAAAATTTTTTCAGCGTGCGTGCGAAGATGAACGAGGCAAACGCCGGTCACGACCTGGTGAGTCCGGCCCTGCAATTGCAGGAGCATTTCCCGCGCATTTACTTTGTCCGAGGGCTTGCCGAAGATTTTGTGATCGAGAAAAACGAGGGTGTCAGCCCCGAGCACGAGCGCGTCAGGGATCTTCTTGGCCACGACGCGGGCCTTTCGGTGCGCATTCAACTGGCATAATTCCAGCGGCGATAAATGGTCGTCAAAGACCTCCTTCGCGTCGCTGGGCACAACTTCAAACTCCAGTTTCAATTGTCGAAGCAGTTCCGCGCGCCGCGGCGAGGCCGACGCCAGGATTAGCGGCGGCAATTTCACCCGGACAATTTATGCGTGAATTAGAAATTGTCGAGGGCTCGGAACGCGGAATCATCGTTTCCACTTCAATTCAGTTCCAAAGCGAATTAAACTCGCGCATGCTAAAAACATCGCCGTGCAAGGTGAATCTGTTGCTCAACATCCTCGGCCGCAGGCCGGACGGATTCCACGATTTGGAGACTGTGATGCAACCGGTCAATGTGTGCGATGAGTTGGCCTTCGAACGCGCCGCGTCCGGGCTCGAACTGTCCTGCAGCGACCAATCCCTGCCCGTGGACGGCGGGAACCTCGTATTTCGCGCGGCGGAAAAGTTCAAGTCCGCCGCCGGGATTACGTCGGGCGTAAAAATTCACCTGGAAAAGAGAATTCCCCTCGCCGCCGGGCTTGGCGGCGGCAGCGGCAACGCGGCGACCACCCTGCTCGCCCTGAACGAACTTTTCGGGCAACCGCTCGGCCGCGATAGGCTCTTCGAAATCGCCGCCTCGCTTGGGTCCGACATTCCGTTTTTTTTGCAGCGCCAGCCCGCGCTCGCCGTGGGCCGGGGCGAAAAAATTCAGCCTCTCGAGAATTTTCCCGCGCTCGCGGGCAAAGCCATCCTGCTCATCCATCCCGGCTTCGGAATTTCCACGCCGTGGGCGTATCAAAACCTGGCCCGGTTCCCGGAAGCGCTCAACGGCCAAAAAGGCAGGGCCCAAAAACTCATTTCCCTGTTGCAAACGAAGGATCTCATGACCGCTGCCGCTGAATTTTACAATTCACTCGAAGCGCCGGCATTTGAAAAATTTCCCATCCTCAAAATGTTCAAGGAATTCCTGGCAGCCGGCGGCGCCGCTGCCCTCATGTCCGGAAGCGGTTCAACGACGTTCGCAATTTGTGAAAATTTGGCCGCGGCCCGATCCATCGGCGAAAAATTCAAATCCCAATTCGGACCCAATTGCTGGATGGCCGCCGTCAACCTGGATTAAATCCTAATTCAAAAATCGGGCGTCTGGAGCCGGAAGAACTGGAGACTATTGTTTTGCGGCAGAGTAACGACATTCTGGCCGTTCGTGACTGTCGGTCCCGGGATGCCATTCGTGCTCCATCGGACGGGTGGCGTAAGCGTGGACGCGGCCGCAACGGTGTAGCCGGCGGGATAAACC
>DASYZW010000411.1:0-4570 GCA_035945915.1 Verrucomicrobiia bacterium
CAGTGTGTCATAGCCGAGGACAACATCCCCCATTTGACCGTTCTTGTCAGGCACCTTGATTGTCTGGACGATCCCGCCGTAAGTCAAAATGCGGACAACCATGCCGTTGTCGTTCTGAAGCGTATAGACTTCCACGGCCTGTCCATCCTGCGTCGTTCCAAAAGGTTCGTGAGTGATGCTCGATTGCGAGCCGCCGGTCGCCGGTTGTGGATTGCTCGCGGCCGGTTGAGAAGGCGGTTGCGCGGCCATTGGTTGCGAAGCCGGGGTGGAGGAATTGCTGGCACAGCCGGTAGCGATAGCGGCTGCGGCCAAGCCGATTATAACCTGCGTGGGTATGGACAGTTTCATGGTTGTTCTTATAATTTTATTTTTTTTCGGATTCACTTCGTCAACAGCGAAAGCGGAGAGGGCGGACGGCTATCGGGCGCAACGCCCCAGTCATAATTGGGCGCGGAGCCCATCTGAAAATCCAATGCGCCGCCCTTCATCATTTCGTCGTGGCCGATGTAAATGCGGTTGAAAGGCGCGCCGTCCAGTGATGCACTTTGGATGTAATATTCCTGCGGCATATTGTGACTGGCCGTGATGGTAAATGTCTTGCCATTTTGCAGGTGCAATGTGGCCTTGCCGAACAATGGACTGCCTATGAAATACATGGGATCGCCAGGACACACCGGATAAAAGCCCAGGGCGCTGAAAACGTACCACGCGGACATCTGGCCGGTGTCATCGTCGCCGGCAATGCCATCCGGAGTCGCATCGTAGAGCCAAGTCATGGCCTGGCGCGCACGGACTTGCGTCTTCCACGGCTGGCCGGCGTAGTCGTAGAGATAAATCAGATGGTTCACCGGCTCATTGTTGGCCGCATATTGGCCCATATTGAGAGCGGTCATTTCCGTCATTTCATGGATCGGCTTGCCGTAAGTGCCGGGCATGAAGGTTGGCGGCGCGGCAAATAAAGCGTCGAGTTTGTCCGCATAGGCCTGCCAGCCGCCCATTAACTCGGCAAAGCCCGGTTCATCCTGCATGGCATTGAACGTCCATTGCCATGAGCTGCCCTCGGTGAACGGCCCGCCCCATTCGTTCGGATAAAATGGCTCGTCCCATTGGCCGTTGACGCGGCGTCCACGCATAAATCCGGATTTGGCGTCGAAAACGTTCTTATAGTTTGTCGCATGTTTGGAGAACGTCTCGAAATTAGCGGTATCGCCGATGCTCTTGGCCACCAGCGCCGCGCAGAAATCGTCGTAGGAATACTCGATGGTCTTGGAACCGGCCTCGGGAACGCTCGGCTCGCCGGCTACATTCGACCAAGGGACGTAGCCGATCGAATTATAAAAATCCGCGCCGTCACGACCCACGCCGTTGGCATTGGCGTCGTGAACCATCGCCGCCACCGCCTTATGAGCGTCAAAGTTACGGATGCCTTTCATCCAGGCGTCGGCCAGCACCGAGAACGCGTGATTGCCAATCATGCAGACCCGATATCCCGGGCTGGTCCATTCAGGCAAACTTCCACCCTGGCTATAGACATTGATGATGCTTTGCATGATTTGCGCGCTGATTTCCGGATATAAAAGATTGTAAAGAGGATGAGCGGCCCGAAAGCTGTCCCAGTAGCCGGTGTCGGTATAAAGATAACCTTGATGGACCTTGCCGTCGTAAGGGCTGAAATAAACGGCCTGATCGCTCGAATCCATTTCAAAAAAACGGTGAGGCCAGAGGATGGCATGGTATAGCGAAGTATAAAATGTCCTGATTTGGTCGTGCATTCCGCCTTCAATTTGCACGCGACCAAGGTAATCGTTCCAGACGCCCTCCGCGCGATGGCGAAGGGTATCAAAGTCCGCGTCGCCGATCTCGGTTTTCAGGTTTAATTCCGCCTGTTCCGGGCTGATAAAAGAAGAAGCAACTTTGCACGTAACGACATTGCGCTCGACCAGGGCGAGTTTTGAAAAGGACCACTTGCTGCGCGTGCGAAACTGCAAAAATGCGCCGATGTGGCGGCCTTCCAGTTTGGTGACGTTTTGTTGGACTTTGTCATCCGACCACACGCCGAAACCCGAAAAAGGCTGGTCAAATTCAATGACAAAATAATTTCCAAAATTGTCCGGTGTGCCGCCGCGGCTGTTCCGGGCGATGCCAATGATCTTTCTTTGCGCTGGAATGATTTCCACCGAACAGACTTTCTCACTTTTGAAAACGTCGAGCACCACATACGATTCGTCACCCGGTTTGACGAAAGTGAAACGGAAGCGCGCTCCGCGCAAGGTGGGCGTTACTTCGGCCGTGGTGTCCCAGCGGTCCAAATGGACTTTGTAATAGCTTGGCTGGGCAATTTCACGTTTATGGCTGAAGGTCGAGGCGCGCTCTTTTTCAGTTACCGCCAGTTGTCCGGAAACGGGCATAAACGAAAAATTGGCGTAATCTCCAATCCATGGGCTGGGCTGATGGGTTTGGCGAATGCCGTAAATTGTATTGTGCTCGTATTGATAATAAAACGAATCATTTTGCGGTTCCGTGTAGGGAGCCCAGACGTTCATTGGAAACGGCAACGCGATGGCCGGATACTGGTTGCCGTGAGAAAAGCTGAAATGCGAGTCGGTGCCTTGCATCGGATTGGCCAAGTAAAAGAGCGGAGAATCGTCCGCGGCACAGGAAACCGCTGCCAACGTCAAAACACAAAGCGCAAAAATTTTCATAGTCAAACCGCGGAATTTTTTGTGATTGTGCTTGGTTTCGATGGTTAATCCAACATTTTTTTCTGGAGCGGGTGCATTTCGCTTGCTGCGATACCGCCGCTGGTAATTTTGGTTCGCATTCAAAATCATTTCCGACTATTCCCCGTCCTTTGATATGCTGTCCCGATACGGATGAAGCAGTGGAAGTTATTATTGCTGGTCATTTTGGCTTTGCAGACATCGGGCTGCGGGAGTTTTGTCGCGCGCTTGATCGCGCGAGCGCCCAATCGTTACCCCTCGTGGTTCTCGTCCGAGGCGCCAGTCATGCTGGCCTTCAATCCGAAAATGCTGACGAATTTTGTTACGCATTTTGTGGACGTCGGTCCTCCTCCGGCGAGGCTCTGCTATCGAGTCATCGACCCGGGAGATTATGACTTCAAGGTTTCGTCCACGAATTGGATGCATAACGGCAAAAAAGAATATCAATTCAACTTTCATGCGACGGTGCCGGGCCGGACCAATGCGTGGACCAGGGCGCCGCACGGCACCGTGCTGCTCCTCCACGGCTATGGCGTGGCGCAATTTTCAATGCTTCCCTGGGCGTTTCCATTGGCGCAGGACGGCTGGCGTTGCGTGCTGGCGGACCTTCGCGGCCATGGCGAATCCACGGGCAAACGAGTTTACTTCACGGTGCGTGAAACGAATGACATTAAACAATTAATGGCCCAATTAGCGTGCGACAGGCAATTGGCCGAGCCGGTCGCAATGATGGGCGAGTCATACGGCGCGGTGCTCGCTCTGCGAATGAAATCAGTGGACCCGCGAATTGGCCCGGTGGTCGCGATCGCGCCCTTTGCCAGTTTGTCAAACGCGGTTCTAAATATTCGTGAACAATATTGTGATTGGGTGCCAAAGCCGCTGGCCAAAGCCGGCATCAAAAAATTGCCGGGCTTGCTCTGCATTCCGGCCAGCGAGTTTGACACCACGACGGTGCTTCATCGTAGTCCGGTTAAGGCGCTTTTCGTGGCCGGCGCCGAAGACGATATTGCGCCACCTGAGGAAGTGAGAGAAGTCCAGGAACTCGCCGCGCCGGGCAGCCCAATAATTGTAGTGCCTGAAGCGACGCATGAAGCGCTGACTTATTATTTCAACGACCTGCTGCCAGTAGTGGTGCCGTGGCTCGACAGATCCAAATGATTTATGGGCCTTGGCGGATCTTTTTAAATTGAATCTGCCGCCAAAAAACGTAAACTTTCCGGCAAAGAAACGCTCTTCATGAAAAAGCTGGCTGGCATTGTTTTGCTTTGCTTTGTGATTCATCTGGTCCTGGCTGAAGATCTTAAATCTCCCATTCGACTGGCTATCATCGGCCTGAATCATGATGCGGTAGGAGACTTCATTTCCCGCGCGCGCGCGCGCCAGGACATTCAGCTGGTTGGAATCGTAGAATCAAACCAGGCGCTCATCACTTCGTATGCGCGGCTTCTGAATCTCAGCACCAATCTGTTTTATCCGACTGTTGCGGATTTGACGTCTAAAACGAGTGTCCAGGCGGCAGCGGTTTTTACCCGGACCTGCGACCACCGTGATGTTGTGGAAACCTGCGCGTCCAATAAAATTGATCTCCTTTTGGAAAAGCCCCTGGCCATCAACATGGATGATGCGGTGGCTATCGCGGCCGCCGCCAAAAATAGTGGCATCCAGGTCATGATTGATTACGAAACCTCGTGGTATTCAAGCATCTCGACAGCCTATTCGATCGTCCATAACCAACACGCTATCGGTGATCCGCGCAGGATCCTGGTGGTTGCCGGCGACCAGGGGCCCAAAGATGCGGGATGTTCCGACGCGTTTTTGGCCTGGTTAACCAATCCCGCGTTGAGCGGGGG
>DASYZW010000412.1:0-3370 GCA_035945915.1 Verrucomicrobiia bacterium
AAATCGCACCGAACCGGCGCTGGCTTCGCTGCGTTTGAAGAGCAACAGATGATGCCGGCCCAGCCCGAAACCTGAAAGCACCGCCGGGGTGATCGGTTTGTCCGCGTTGGCTTCGATAATCGTGTTGGAGCCGTCCACTTCCGCATTGAAATAATTTTGGCCTTTTGCGTCGGCAAAGAGCAGCCTCAGCCTGTTGCCGCTGAAATCCAGTCGAATCCGGCTGGCTTCCCAGATAATTACCGGCGCGTTGCTATCGGAAAAGTCAAACCGGCCTTCGTAAAGAAAACACGGGTCTGATGCCGGAATCAATTTGCCGGCGGGGATGGGTAGTTGATCGGCCGCCGACCAAGCGGGTTGGTTCGGCACGGTCGTCGTAGCGCAGCCACTCACATTAAACGCTGCGATGGACGCGCAGATGAAAAACGAAGTAAAATGTTTTTTAAGGGAATCCATATTAGTATTACTTCAGAAGTCTAACTTCAGCAATAGTGACGCACGCGCTTATTAATCGGAGCATAATATACTTTACACATGTGCCGGCTTATGAGAGTTTTTGCGCATGACGCATCAGGATTTTCGCTCGCTGACGCCGCAGGCGCAGGAGGCCATCCGAATGAAAGCGATGGCCGCCTTCAAGGAGGGGCGTTCCAAGACAGAGGTGGCCCGGATTTTTGGGGTTACCCGCCAAGCCATTCACGGCTGGGTCAACCGAAAGCAGGCGGCTGGAGTGTCGGGGCTGCGCGCTCGGCGGCGGGGGCGTCCGGTGGGCGGGCGGCTCAAGCCCAAACAAGAACGGACCATTTGCCGGCTCATCACCGACCACTGTCCCGATCAGTTGAAACTTCCGTTTTACCTTTGGACGCGCGAGGCGGTGGCGCACTTGATCGCCCAACGTTGTGGCGTGCGGCTGTCGGTCTGGACGGTGGGGCGGCTGCTGGCCCGCTGGGGATTCACGCCGCAGAAGCCCGCACGGCGGGCTTTCGAGCAAGACCCCAAAGAGGTCGGCTCTTGGCTGCGACGAAAGTATCCGGCCATCCGCGCCCTGGCCCGCCGGGAGAAAGCCTTGATTTTCTGGGCGGACGAAATGGGATTGCGCGGCGATCACGCCGCCGGTCGCTCGTTCAGTCCGCAAGGCCAAACGCCGGTGATTGCAGGCAGCGGACAACGCTTTCGCTGCAACCTGATTTCGGCCATCACCAATCGGGGCCAGTTGCAGTTCATGGTCTTCAAGGAACGCTTCACGACGAGGGTCTTGATCAAATTCCTGCGCCGGCTCTTGCGCCAGAACCAACGCAAACTTTTCCTCGTGATCGACAGTCATCCGGTTCATGTGGCCCAAACGACTCTCCGTTGGTTCAAAGCACATCGGACGATCCTGCGCGTCTATTTTCTGCCGGGCTACAGCCCCGAACTCAACCCCGACGAGTATCTCAACCAAGATGTCAAGACCAACGCGGTGGGCCGCACCCGTCCGTTGGATCGGCAGGAAATGATCGGCAACGTCCGGGCCTATCTCCGCTCCACCCAAGCCAGCCGCTCTTTGGTCAAACGCTACTTTCATGCCGAACCTGTCCGCTATGCCTCACTGTAAAGTATTTCACGCTCCCGGTAATAATATCTGCGATATTGCGTCAAAGTTTGCGCCGTCATCCGATAGCAACCACGATTCCCCCGGCCAACTTCGTTCATCGGTTCAGTTGAAGATTTGTTTCGATTAACTGGCAACGTTGTTCCACGCATAATTTCGAACGCCCTGCATCGGGTGGTGTGTTCAAGCAATAATCCAAAAGCTTTTCCACCGTCGTTGTGGCAACGTGCGTCCGCGTGTCAGATGAGCCGTAGTAAATGAACACGTCGCCGTTCCTGCGCGCAATCCAACCATTGGCGAATAGAACATTCGACACATCGCCCACGCGCTCCTCGCCTTCCGGTCCCATGAAATGGCCGCCCGGCGTGGCGATTTGTTTCGAGGGATCCTTCAGGTCACACAGGAAGACGTAAAGCACATAGCGCATTCCCGCCGCCGTGTTGCGCACGCCGTGTGCCAGATGCAACCAGCCTTTTTGGGTTTTGATCGGCGCCGGGCCGAGGCCGTTTTTGCCCTCCTTGACGGTGTGATAAGAACGCGGGTCAATGATGATTTCCTTTTTGACCACCGCGTTAGTGATGTCATCAACCAACCCCCAGCCAATACCGTCGCCACTGCCGGTCGCGGCAAAATCACTCATTGGTCGTGTGTAAAAGGCGTATTTGCCATTCACAAATTCCGGGTGGAGCACACAGTTGCGCTGGTGTACGGCAGAAGTTTTCAAATCCGGCAAACGCTCCCATTTCGTCAGGCCTTTCGTGCGTGCAATGCCACAACCTGCAATGGCGGCGGATAGATCGCCCGGCTGGGAATCATCATGGTGCTCGACGCAAAACAGCCCGTAAATCCACCCATCCTCATGTCGCACCAAGCGCATGTCATAAAGGTTCGTTTCCTGGTCGTCCAGCTCGGGTATTTGCACCGGATAATCCCAAAAGCGAAAGCGATCCACGCCGGTTTTGCTTTCAGCGACGGCGAAAAATGATTTTCGATCACAACCTTCGACCCGGACAGACAAAATGATTTTTCCATTGAATTCCATGGCGCCGACGTTGAAGACGGCGTTGACACCCAAGCGGGTCATCAGATGCGGATTATGAGTGCGGTCAAAGTCGTACCGCCAGAACAAGGGTGTGTGTTCGGCCGTCAGGACCGGAAATTCGTAACGGTCGAAAATGCCGTTGCCGTTTTTCGACCGACGGTTACGTCGCTGCAACAATTTTCGATGCTCCTGCTGGAGCTGTTTCAATTTTTGATCAAAAGCAGTCATGTCAGTGAGACGCCGATTTCCAGCGAAGAGATTTTTTTGTTCGGTACTTTTGCCAGCGCCGGTTTTTCCAATTTGTCATACCAGTTGAACTTGATGAAGATTGTTGTGGCCGCAAGAATGACGGCAATAGCGGTGGCCCAATACCATTGCCGCAGCACTAGGTAAATCGGCAATGCGGTGAGGCATAACTGCCAGAGGATGCCAACAAAAACATTGATCGTGTCGCGCCCGAAATTGGGATTAGGCTGGAAGGCCGGGTCCTCCTGCATGACTTTCTCGCGAATAGGCCCCCAGGCGCCCCAAGGGTTGACCGTTTTGTAAAAGTCTTTGAGCACAGCTTCATCTTCCGACTCGTTCATATAGGTGCCGATCAGACAGCCTGCAATTGAAACCACAAAAATAAACGGAAACGTGTAAAGCGGATTGATATCGTGTCCCAGGATCTTATCGGCCAGCGCCGGTGCGAACATCGAGCAGACAACGCCGCTCATCATGCCCCAGAAGAATCCGTA
>DASYZW010000413.1:0-6294 GCA_035945915.1 Verrucomicrobiia bacterium
CCGCAACTGGTCGTTTTCCTGGATGATGGCGTCGTCCTGGATTTTTGAGGCCTGGAGCTGCTGGTTTTCGCGCCGGAGATTGTCAATTTCCCGCAGCAATTCGCGGCGTGGCAGGACACTGTTGACCAGGTCGGAGGGCAACTGTTGCGCCCCGCTGGAAAGGCCGAACAGGGGTAAAAAGAGGCTGCTAAAGGCGAGCTTCAACCGGGAAGAGGCGCTTATGGGCAGGCTCAATATGAGCACGGCCACCAGTGCCACGATTCCCAAAGCGATATAATTATTCTGTTTGAACATCCTGCAACTTCCGCGGCTGATGGTTCAGCCGCCTGCAGGCGAAGCCAGGCGGGAAATCAATTAGTATTTTGCGTTTGTCGCCACGCGTTTGAGGAATTCGATTTCCTGCAAAACGCGGCCGGTGCCTTCGGCAACGGCGCTCATGGGATCGTCGGCCAAATGGACCGGCAACCCGGTCTCTTCGGCCACGAGCCGGTCTATGCCGCGCAACAACGAGCCGCCCCCGGCCATGACCAGGCCCCGATCGACAAGATCGGCGGCCAGTTCCGGCGGGCAACGTTCGAGAGTCAGGCGGATGGATTCCAAAATGCTCGAGAGCGGTTCCTGCAGCGTTTCGCGAATTTCCTCCGAACGGATCGTCAATGTCTTGGGCAGGCCCGTGCTTAAATCACGGCCTTTGACATCCATCGTCAGTTCCTGTTCCAGGGGAAAGGCCGAACCGATGCGAATCTTGATTTCTTCCGCAGTGCGTTCACCTATCATCATGTTGTAGGCGCGTTTCATGTGCGCAGTGATCGTTTCGTCAAATTCGTCCCCGCCCACCCTCAGGCTGCGGCTGAAAACTATCCCGGCGAGGGAGATAATTGCGATTTCGCAAGTCCCGCCGCCGATGTCCACGATCATATTGCCCGCCGGTTCATGGACCGGCAGGCCCACGCCGATGGCCGAGGCCATCGGTTGTTCAATCAAATACACTTCGCGCGCTCCGGCGTGAGTGGCGGAATCTTTCACAGCCCGTTTTTCAACTTCCGTAATGCCCGAAGGCACCGCCACGACGACGCGTGGCGCAATGAGTTTTCGGTGGTGAACTTTTTGGATAAAATGCCGCAGCATCGCCTCGGTGATTTCAAAATCGGCGATGACGCCGTCTTTCATCGGGCGAATGGCGACAATATTGCCCGGGGTGCGACCCAGCATTCGTTTGGCTTCGTCACCCACGGCCAGCACATTGGTTGTGCCGGATTGAATAGCCACCACAGAAGGTTCGCGCAGGACGATTCCGCGGTCCCGCACATAGACAAGAGAATTTGCCGTTCCCAAGTCTATTCCAATATCGTTGGAAAACAGGCTTTTTAATTGCGCAAGCATGAATGTTGCCTAACAAGGTCGAATTAAATCCATTGTGACGGCAAACGTCAAGCGGTGAATAACCTTAATATATCGCCGGAACGCGCGAGGGCGCTCCGCGACCATGGTTTCGGGCTTTTCGGGGCCATATTAACCGTTTCCCGGCTGCGCTCGCTTCAGCCTCTTTTTGTATATTCTCAACAGCTCCATTTTAGAAGGATGCCAGCAATAGGTCGCGGGACCATTTTTTGCGCTGGAGATGTCGTCCCGCAATGACGTGGGTAAGACATATCTGTCCAGTTACGGTTTAGAAATCTCATGCGTAACGGGTATGCGAAAGGTCGAACCCGAATACAACAGGCCTTTTTCGGCCAGGCTTCGTACTTGGGTAGAGCCTTTCGTGAAAGAAGTAGCGCCGCCTGGGACCCATACAAAGCTCCGATCAAAATTGGCCAATCTCTTCCCGGCATTTTTTAGCCAGTTTTTCAACCAGTCTAATTTTCTGAACATCACTTTGATTTGTTCATCCGAGCCGGTATGTGTTTCCACCCAATAAACAAATTCGTCGGAACGGTTGACGTGCTTGTAGCCAACTGCAAAATCCCATCGATTCGCTTGCGGCTCGACTTGTTGCCACGCGCTGTCAATATCAACGCTGCCGCGAAGATGTTTAGCGGAAGTATTTTCAGGTTTGATGCGCGCCTTATCCTGTGCTCGCAGAGCGCCGAGGCCCGCAGTCCATTTGCCTTGTAAATTGGGAGTGGCCTCCACTTCTTCTCTAAAACCCATAGAAATTATTGTCTGGAATTTGCAACCGCTTTGGCAACCGCCTCGCTGGCCCGACCACTAAACTCAGACAGCCCGCCCCAACCGGATTCTCCAGCTTCTTCGGCGTTTGGGTCCAGGTTTGTAATGTCGCGCGTCGTCCCTCCCTCCCGGTCAAAATAATAAACTCTGACCCATTTTTTCATCACATTTTCGGCAAGTTTGACCATCGCTGTTGTCGGTTCCGCGTCAAAGACTCGCAATAAGTCTGTTCCCCCGGCTCCGTGCTCCCGGAGTCTTTGCAGCGCCCAAACAGCATCCAACACCTGAGGCGAATGCGTTGATATACAAACCCGGTAACCGCGAGCCATCAGCTCAAATACCATTAACATGACCACGGAAATTGCCCGGGGATGTAACCCCATCTCCAGCTCTTCAATCACCGCCCATTCCAATCCCGCACGGCGGGGGGCCTTTGCGGGCACCATGAGCCAATACAAGCCAAGCAAAAGCGGGACGAACTCCCGCTGCCCGGCTGACCATACTGCGACGGGAAGACTGCCGCCTTGCTCAATGCTTGTTAGGACAAGCCGCTTCTGGGCTCTCTGGGTGTCGATCTTTAATCTGAATCCGGGAAATATATGTGATTGCAGCAGCTCGCGAAATTCGGATTTAAGCCTGCGGGGAACAGGGAAAAGCGTTCCTTCCGAGCCGAAATCAGACATTAATAATCGCAGGTGTTCGCTGAATTCGCGCAAAGTGAACGGTATACTGGCATCATAATAATTAAAAGCTGACGGCCAGCCATCGCGCAAGGCGAGAACACGCTGGGCCGGGATAAAAAACATGGACTCCCGGCGGCTTGGCCTTTTTTCGGAGATACGGCCGGGCAAATCAATTCTTGCGCCGTTCTGTTCGATGCTTGTTTTGTCCGACCAGGCGGAGCGCATCCCCTCGCCAAAATAAACATCCAAAAAAGAGGCAAATTCACCGGACCAATCAACTCCGGCGCGGCTAAACTCCTTTTTAATATATGAAGTGTCTGATAAAAGTTTAAGCAATTGAAGCAAAACGCTTTTACCCGCTGCTTGCGGCCCAACAAAAACGGTCAGGTGCCCAAACTTAATGCCGGCGTGTTTAATCGGTCCAAAGTTTTCTACTTTAATCTCCTGTGGCCTCGGTGGCGGACCTGATCTCGTTAGAATGCTCATAATTGCCACTGTTCTACACGATTTGCCAGCGGATGGAAAACAAATGCTCACTGGAGGTTTGCTGGCTGACTATCCGTTGGTTAAAAATTCTGGCGCTTCGAGTGTGAGTTAAACCGTTGTTGTCCCGGCTACAGAACCGGTTTCCCGATTTTGGTTTTTTTACAAATCTGCGTCTTTACACGACTTATTTTTTTCTCTAAATAAGTGCCATGAAATTTCCTTTGGGCTCGTCGAACGAGTTTTCCCGCCGTGATTTTATCAAAACGTGCTCCCTGGGCACAGCCGCACTGGCGTCAGGGCCGGTGCTGGGCTTTTTCGGCGGCGCCTCGGCACGGGCCGCTTCCGCGGCCGGCGCGGCGCATTACCTGTTTTCATTGGACCAGGACTGGCTCTTTGGCGGCAGATGGAACGGTGACTCGAATTTTTTGCAGCCGGGCTATGATGAATCGAATTTTGCCCCGGTTACCCTCCCTCATTGCGTCGCAAAACTGTCATGGCAGGGATGGACGACGGACGACTGGGCGGGCCTGTGGGTCTATCGCCGGCATTTCACCGCGCGGGAGGAGTTTAAAAACCGGCGCATCTTCCTGGACTTCGATGGCGTGATGACCCGCGCCGTGCCGGTGTTCAACGGCCAGGCCCTGCCCGATCATATCGGCGGCTATTTGCCATTTCATTATGAGATCACGAATCTTGTCAGGAAGAAGAATGTGCTGGGCGTGGCGATCGATTCCCGCTGGTTGAGCGCGCCGCCGGAAGGCTCCGAGAAGGGGCCAAACCAGATTGATTTCCTCGAGCCGGGCGGGATTGTCCGCTCCGTCCGGTTGCGCGCAGTGCCGCAGATCTTTATCGCCGATGTTTACGCTAAACCAGTCAAAGTCACGGACGCGGACCGGCGCGTCGAGGTATCGTGCACGATCGACGCCGCGGTCCTTCCCCAAAAGTCGTTGCGCCTCCAGGTTGAGTTACGGGATGGCGATCGAAACGTGGCCACGGATTCGAAGACGCTGGATATTTCGCAACCCGGACAGCTCCAGGCGAACCTCGTTTTGTCCGACCTCGGCAATGTAAAACTATGGGATACCGAAACGCCGCAGCTTTACAACGTCGTGGCGACCCTGTTTGTCGATGATGAACCATTGCACGATTACTGCGCACGAATCGGTTTGCGGGACGCCCGTTTTGAACTCGACGGATTTTTTCTCAATGGCCGGCGGCTTCAAATATTAGGTCTTTGCCGGCAGGAATTGCTGCCCTATACAGGGTTCGCCATGCCGCCTCGCGTGATGCGGCGTGATGCGGAAATCCTCAAGCGCGACTTCAACTGCAACGCGGTGAGATGCTCGCATTATCCCCAATCGCCGGGATTTTTGGATGCCTGCGACGAGCTCGGCCTGATGGTCTGGGAGGAATTGCCGGGCTGGCATTATATCGGAAATCGCGCCTGGCAGGACCTGGCAGTCCGCGACGTGCAGGACATGGTGCGGCGTGACCGCAACCGTCCGTCCGTCATCATTTGGGGCGTGCGCATCAATGAATCGGCCAGCGTTCCGGAATTTTATAAGCGCACGACGGCGGCGGCCAAGGAATTGGATGACACGCGGCCCGCCTCCGGGGCGATGGATAGTTACGGCCTCAAACATTGGTCGGAAGACGTCTATGCCTTCAATGACTATCACCAGGATGAAAAAACGGGCGCGTTCAAGTTGCGTGAACCGCTCCCGGGCGTTCCGTTTTTGTTGACCGAAACCGTCGGCCAGCTTGTCGGTCCCGGGCCGAGCATCGCGCATAAATACCGCCGGGATGGCGACGTGGCATTGCAGATGAAACAGGCAATTTACCACGCGCAGGCCCACGACCAGGCGGCGGCCAACCCGCGTTTCTCCGGCGTCATCGCCTGGTGCGCTTTCGACTATGGCAGCGGCGAGAATCCGTATAACCAGATCAAATGCCCGGGGGTGGCGGATATTTTCAGGATTCCAAAGCTCGGCGCGACGTTTTACCAGGCGCAAATCAGCCCGGAGGCGCGGCCAGTCATCGAGCCCAATTTTTATTGGGACTTCGGACCGCAAACGCCCAAAGGCCCGGGCAAAAACGCCGCCATCTTTTCAAACTGCGACCGCCTCGAAATTTTTGTGGGCGACCAGAAGGTGAACTCCGTCACACCGGATCGGACAAATTTTTCGCACCTGAAATACCCTCCGTTCTTCTGCGACCTTGAGGTTTCACTTCCCGAGGAATCCGGCAGAAAGAAAACTCCGCCGCCGGAACTTCGGATTGACGGTTACGTGGGAGAGGACCTGGCTCTTTCACGGTCGTTTTCCGGGGACCTGAGCAAGGACAAATTCAAATTGGTCGCAGACGACAAAACGTTGATTGCCGATGGGGCAGACGCGACCCGCGTGGTTTTCAGGGTGCTCGACCAGTACGGCGCGCAACGGCCCTTCGCCAATGGCACCGTTATGTTTCACATCGCCGGCCCGGGTATCATCGTGGGTGATAATCCCTTCACATTGTTGAACGACAGCGGAGGCGTCGGCGCCGTGTGGATTAAGAGCCAGCCAAACCGGCCGGGCATAGTCGTCGTCCGCGCGGAGTATTCGACCTGGAACGGCGAAGCGCAAACGACCGGCGAAGGCATGGTTACGATTGAAGTCCTGCCGGACAATGGCCTCGAAGTTTGCTGAAATTCGTTAAAAGAGCGGCGCGCGTCATGCATTGCCGTGACGTTGTCCTTGGTAGGGCAAACCTGCCGGTTTGCCCTAATTTAAATCGAATGACGTCCAAAAACGCTCGTCGCGCTAAAGAAAGAACGCTATAGCCATTCGAGTATCCGACTTGGCCTAATCGTTCGCCAGTAAACGGACGTCAAGCAAAGCGGCGTCGCTCCCGCAGACGGGATTGCCGCCGCACTCCAAGACACTTCGTGACGCAGCCAGAGAATCGTGGCGCCTCG
>DASYZW010000414.1:0-7931 GCA_035945915.1 Verrucomicrobiia bacterium
CCATCTGAATTACGGTAGGCCATGCACTGGAATCCAGCGCCCTGGACCATGAAGAATTCAACCAGAAACGGCGACGCAGCGTCCTTAACCATGACGTCGGATTGGTAACCGCCGGTTAAGCGGCTCATCGCGACCCGAAACTTATCCGTTGTTGAACGTGCTATCATATGCAATATCGTCTCGAACGACTCTTTCGGAATCGTTTGACTGATAGGGTAATTGGCATAGTTAACCAGTTACCGGGCTGATCTGTAGTTGAGCATAGCCCGTGCCACCAAACTGGGAACAAACTTGGGGGGAAACCGCCGATTTAGCTGAAGCGAATGAATGACTGGAACCTATTGCTTGCCAATCAGCTTGACCGTTGCATCAAGCGCGGCTTCAAGGGACTGTATCCGCACCGGTTTGGTTAAATGGGCGTCAAATCCTGCGTTTTCGCTGCGGGCTACGTCCTGATCCATTCCGTAACCGGTCAAAGCAATGCCGCGAAGGGGTTTGTCTTTGCACAGTTCATTCATCAAATCATAACCATTGCCGTCAGGCAGACCGATATCTGTAATAAGAAGGTCGAAACCGCGTTCCTTCGCCAGACCACGGGCTTCTTCCACTGTTGCGGCGGCCACCACGTCATAATTGCGGCGGGCCAACAGGCTGGCCAGCGTTGTACGCGTCGGTTCGTGGTCTTCCACGAGCAGGATCTTGACGCCCTTCGCGGGCCTGCCAAGGTGGGACTCCTCGATCGCCGTCAAGGTTCGTGATTTTCCGTTCGTTTCAGCCGGCGACGCGATGGGAAGTTCAACAGTAAAGGTTGAACCTCGATCACGTCCGTGGCTGGCCGCGACAATCTTGCCCGAGTGCAACTCGGTCAATTTTTGAGAGATGCTCAGGCCCAATCCAAGACCCCCAAAGCGATGTCCATTCGCCGCCGCGTGTTCTCCCTGGGCGAATGCCTTGAATATTCCCGCCAATTCATCGTCGGTCATTCCAATCCCGGTGTCCGAAATTTTTGTGAGAAGTTTCTCGCCAGAGGATTCAGTTTCCACGGTCACCTGGCCGCCGTCCGGTGTGAATTTCACGGCGTTCTTGAGCAGGTTCCAAAAAATTTGCTGCAGCCGGACTGCATCGGCAAAAACTGTGTGTTGTTGGGCTTGGAGCCGCAATTCCAACCGAAGTTTTTTCTGGTTCATCTCCTCGCGCACCTGCCCAATGGCATCTGTCAGGATCGTCCGCAGGTTGACGAAATGTTTCTCCAGGATAATTTTCCCCCGGGCAATCCGGGTCAAATCCAAAAGATCATCGATCAACCTTGCTTCCATCTCGATATTTTTTCGAATCGTATTGAAGTCCGCGCGGACACGCGGCGGCAACTCCCGGTTGTTCATGGCGTCGCTGGCCAGCAGCAAAACCGGGTTGAGAGGAGTGCGCAGTTCGTGCGAAAGCGTAGCCATGAAATCATCTTTCGCGCGCGAGGCCGTAACCAGATCATCGTTGGCGCGCTTTAATTGCTGCGAAACATGTTCGCGCTCGATCGCGAAGGCAATTTGGGACGCGATGGTCTGGGCGGGCCGTAATTCCTCGCTCCCAAACGCACGCGGTCCGTTGAAATAGACCATAAACTTGCCCAACAATCGTTTTTCAAAATTAATCGGAATAAACGCAAGTGAGCCGATGCCTTCATGCTGAATTACCTTTTTTAACGCTTCATCCAATCCAGAGGAGAGCACGTCACCAACGGTTATCGTCTTCGGGGAATCGCCTCCCTTCCAGGGAGAATGGCCGTCAACCGCCTGACGGTACTTATCCGAAATTCCGCGCCAGGCTTTAAACCGCATGACGCCATCGGAATCAGCCAGGAGCAACGCAGCCCGGTCCGCACTTTGGCACTGAATGATGGCATCGAGCGCGGTATCACAGATTTCCGAGATAGATGGCGCGGAGTTTACGCGCGCCACCAATTCAAAGAGCGCGCGCTGTTGTCTTTCATTACGTTTGCGTTCGCTAATATCGCGGGCGATTTTCGAAGCGCCGATGACATTTCCGCCGGCGTCCTTAATCGGCGAAATAGTCAGGGACACATCAATCAATGTGCCATCCTTGCGGCGGCGCACTGTTTCAAAATGCTTCATCTGTTTGCCGCTGCGCACAAGTTTCAGAATATCCAATTCTTCGGAATGGCGTTCGGGCGGAATCAAAACCATAACTGACTTTCCAATGATTTCCCCGGGTTTATAACTGAAAATTCGCTCAGCGCCGTAATTCCAACTGTTAATGATTCCGTTCAGGTCTTTGCCGATGATCGCGTCGTCCGATGATTCGACGATGGCGGCAAACCGCTGGGTCACCAGAAGGGCAAGATTCCGTTCGGTCACGTCGAGCAACAGGTTGACCGCACCCGTGATCCTCCCGGCAGAATCACGAATCGGTGTCGGATAAGGCAAAACATTTCGGCGCGCTCCATCGGGGCGTTCGACAATGATTTCCTGGCCACGGACCGACTCGCCGGTTTTCAAAGTAATCGACATTGGACATTCATCCGCCGGCATTTCGGTCCCATCGGGATGATAAATTCTGAATGAGCCGCACCAGGTGTCCTCGCCGATTTTGGGATATCTTCCCCATAATTCCGCGGCCGATTCGTTATAAAGTGTTATCCTGCCTTCGGCATCCGTTGTGTATACCGCAACCGGCAGATTGCGGACGACTTGTTCGTAACGCGCCTGGCTAAGTTGCAATTCGAAGGTTCGCTCGCGGACGGCCGCCTCGAGGCTGTCGTTTGCCTGCCTGAGGGCTTCTTCGGCGTTTTTCCGATGCGTTACTTCCAATTCCAATGCGGCATTCGCTGCGGCCAGGGCGCGAGCGGTGCGAAACAAATCCGCAAACGCGCCCACCTTTGACTTGAGAATCTCGGGATTGATCGGCTTGGTCAGGTAGTCCATCGCCCCGGCCCCATAACCGGACACGATGTCCTTTTCGTCGAGGAAAAATGCCGTCAGGAATATGATCGGAATATGCTGGTTGCGCTTGCGTGCCTTGATATGACGGGCCAGCTCAAGCCCGCTCATGCCCGGCATCTGAATGTCTAAAACGATGCAAGCGAATTCGTTGTTCAAGAGCGCCAGGAGAGCGTCTTCCGCCCGAAGCGCCCGAAAAAGACGCAGACCCTTCACCGACTCCAAAACGCTTTCCAATGCATCCAGGTTCCGGCTCTCATCGTCCACCAGCAAAATGTTGACCGGATCAATTTCCGGTTTTGGAACCATGACCACTTCTGTGTCGATTGATTGCATTCCTTAAAATTGTCCAACCAGGTTCAATGGGAAAGCGCGCCCGAAATATAACTTTGCGCCCGCCCACCTCGCCGCCGGGCGCGCGGCGGGCCAGGCGCATCCAAATCGTCTCGCCCTGCGCGCATCAAGAACAGGTAAGACATTTCCCACACCTCCGCAAGGTTCGTCTTTGGCTGATAATTCATTTTCTCTAACGATGCAGCCAGACACGCAAGAGCGACACGAGTTGGTCCGTGTTTACCGGTTTGGCAATGTAGTCCGATGCCCCGGCTTCAAGGCACTTTTCACGATCTCCCTTCATCGCCTTCGCGGTCAGGGCCAGGATAGGCAGCGCCCGGAACTTGGCCTCTTTGCGAATTTCCCGCAGCGTTTCGTAACCGTCCATTTCCGGCATCATGATGTCCATCAGCACGACGCTCAGGTCGGGCGTGTTCTGGATAATTTCAATCGCCTGCCTGCCGTTTGTCGCGCTGAGCACATTCATTTCGTGGTTCTCCAGCACGGTCGTCAAAGCGAAAATGTTGCGTGCGTCGTCGTCCACGACCAGTGCCTTGCGTCCGCAAAGCGCCTCATTGGAATTATGGAGCCGGGAAAGCATGTCCCGTTTGGCCTGGGGCAAATTGGCCACCACGCGGTGCAGGAAGAGCGCGGTCTCATCGAACAGCCGGTCAGGCGACTGCACATCCTTGAGCACTATGCTTTTCGCCAGGGCGCGGAGTTGTTTCTCCTCCTCAGGATCAAGTTCTTTGCCGGTAAAGACCACGACAGGGACCTCGCGCAAGGCCGGTTCAGCCTGCATCTTTTCCAATAGCGTATAACCGCTCATGTCCGGAAGACGCAAATCGAGCACGCAACAATCGAATTGCGCATCCATCAATTTTTGGAATGCCTCTCCGCCGGTGCCTACTGTCTCGATGGCAATGTCGTCGTGCGCGAGCAATTCCACGATACTCTCTCTCTCGGTCTTGTTGTCCTCGACCACGAGCAGGCGTTTTGCCCGCGGCGCGACGAAGCTTTTGATCCGATCGAAGCATTGTTCGAGTCCTTCCGTTGTGGCGGGCTTAATCGTATAGGAAAATGCGCCGTGGGAAAGACCGTGCTGGCGCTCTTCCTCGATGGAGATGATCTGCACGGGAATATGCCGTGTGGCCGGGTCCAGCTTGAGATTATTCAGCACTGTCCAGCCGAGCATGTCCGGCAGGAAAATGTCCAGGGTGATGGCGGTCGGCAAATACTGGCGGGCCAATGCAATGGCCGCATGGCCGCGAGTGGCTGAGAGGGCTTTGAATCCTTTATCCCTGGCAAGTCCCACGAGGACGCGCGCGTAATGCGGATCATCTTCCACGATCAGGAGAACACTGTCACCGGGCTGGATGGCATCGCGGTCGTCGGGAATCATTTCCTCGCGCGGCGCCGGCAAAACCACCGGCTGCGCCTCGGGCTGACGTGTCAACTTGGCCGTTCCGCCGGAATACGTCAGCGGCAGGTACAGTGTGAAAGAACTGCCTTCTCCGGGAGCGCTAATCAGCTTGATCTCACCGCCCAGCAGCGTTGCCAACTCGCGCGAGATGGCCAATCCAAGGCCCGTTCCGCCGTATTTACGGCTCGTGCCGGCATCCGCCTGCTGAAATGCCTCGAAAATTAATTTTTGTTTCTCACCCGCAATTCCGATACCGGTATCACTGATTTCAAACGCGATGACATTCGGAGTTTTGCTCAGGATCTTATGATCCTGGTTCCAGCCGGAAACTGCCGGCGCTACGCGAATGGAGACGTGTCCGTGCGCGGTGAATTTGAACGCGTTGGACAACAGGTTTTTGAGGATCTGTTGGAGCCGTTTCGGATCCGTCGTCATCGACCTCGGCAATGCCGGATCAAATTCGATGTTGAAGGGAAGGTTCTTGGCCTCCGCAACGTGCCGGAAATTCCGTTCGACCGAATCGCGCACGGCGCCGAAGGCGACTTCTTCGGCATCGACGGTGACAGTGCCCGATTCGATTTTTGAAAGGTCCAAAATATCGGTTATGAGATTCAGCAAATCCGAACCCGAGGAATAGATATTGCGGGCGAATTCAACCTGTTTTCCCGAGAGATTGCCGGCCGCGTTTTCGGCAAGCTGCTGCCCCAGGATCAGGATCGAGTTCAGCGGCGTTCGGAGTTCGTGCGACATATTCGCCAAAAACTCTGATTTATACTTTGAAGTCAGCGCCAGTTCCGCTGCCTTTTCTTCGAGGGCGCGCCGGGCTTGTTCTACTTCACGGCTCTTACGTTCCACTTCAACGTTTTGTTCGGCCAATTGGCGCGCCTTTTGCGCCAATTCTTCGTTGGTCTGCTGCAGTTCCTTCTGTTGCGACTGCAATTCCACGGTCAATTGCTGCGACTGTTGCAACAGGTTTTCCGTACGCATCGTCGCTTCAATCGTGTTTAACACGACACCGATCGATTGGGTTAATTGTTCCAGAAAGGTTAGGTGCGTGACGCTAAAGGGCGCCAGCGACGCCAATTCAACAACGGCCTTGGTCTGTCCTTCAAACAACACCGGCAATACGACGACGCTCGCCGGCGGCGCGTCAGCCAGGCTGGATGCGATGCGTGTATAGTCCGACCTGACACCCGTCAGAAGAATGCGTTCCTTTTCAACGGCACATTGGCCAACCAACCCTTCACCCACAAGGATGCGTTGCGGTTGTTCGGGCCGCGTCGCGTACCCCGCCAGCAGTCGCAACATCCATTTGTTGTCATCGCCCATTTCCATCTGGTAAATCGCGCCTTGTTGCGCGCCGACCAGGGGCGCCAGTTCCGACAACAGCATCCGTCCCACCGTGAGCAGATCGCGCTGGCCCTGCAACATGCCGGTAAATTTTGCAATGTTGGTCTTGAGCCAGCCCTGTTCTTCATTGCGCATCGTTGTTTCGCGCAAATTGTTAATCATCGTGTTGATGTTGTCCTTCAGTTCGGCCACTTCACCGCGCGCCTCGACTGTGATGGAGCGCGTCAGGTCGCCCTTGGTGACCGCCGTGGATACTTCGGCGATCGCGCGGACCTGCGTGGTCAAGTTGGCGGCCAGCAGGTTCACGTTTCCGGTTAAGTCTTTCCACGTGCCTGCCGCGCCCGGCACGTTTGCCTGCCCGCCCAATCGGCCTTCCACGCCCACCTCCCTGGCGACGTTCGTGACTTGTTCGGCAAATGTCGCCAGCGTGTCCGTCATGTTGTTGATCGTTTCAGCCAGGGCCGCGACTTCGCCCTTGGCTTCCACTGTCAGCTTTTGCCGCAAATTTCCGTTGGCGACCGCGGTCACCACCTTAACGATGCCGCGCACCTGGTCAGTGAGGTTGGCAGCCATGAAGTTCACACTGTCAGTCAAGTCCTTCCATGTGCCGCCCACGCCGGGCACCTGCGCCTGGCCGCCCAACTTGCCTTCGGTGCCCACTTCGCGGGCAACACGAGTCACTTCAGCGGCAAATGCATTGAGTTGGTCCACCATCGTGTTAATGGTGTTCTTCAATTCGAGAATTTCGCCTTTCACGTCCACAGTGATTTTACGGGAAAGGTCACCGCGCGCCACCGCCGTGGTCACTTCAGCCACGTTACGGACCTGCGCCGTCAGGTTGGCGGCCATTGCGTTCACCGAGTCCGTCAGGTCCTTCCAGGTTCCGGCCACGCCGGGCACCACAGCCTGCACGCCCAGGCGCCCTTCGGTGCCCACTTCGCGCGCCACGCGCGTCACTTCCGAGGCAAACGAACGCAATTGTTCCACCATCGTATTGATCGTTTCCTTGAGCTGCAAAATTTCACCGCGCACGTCCACTGTAATCTTGCGGGACAAGTCACCGTTGGCCACTGCGATGGTGACTTCGGCAATGTTGCGGACCTGGCCGGTCAGGTTTGATGCCATCGAATTGACGTTGTCGGTCAAGTCCTTCCACGTGCCGGCAACGCCAGGCACCACAGCCTGGCCGCCCAGTTTGCCTTCGGTGCCCACTTCGCGCGCCACGCGGCTCACTTCCGAGGCGAACGAATTCAACTGGTCCACCATCGTATTGATGGTGTTCTTGAGTTCGAGAATTTCGCCCTTCACGTCCACCGTAATCTTGCGGGAAAGGTCGCCGCGCGCCACGGCGGTGGTCACTTCGGCGATGTTACGCACCTGGCCAGTCAGGTTATTCGCCATGAAATTGACGTTGTCCGTTAAATCTTTCCACGTGCCGGCCACACCCGGCACCGCGGCCTGGCCCCCTAAACGTCCGTCCGTGCCCACTTCGCGGGCCACGCGGCTCACTTCCGAGGCGAACGAGTTCAACTGATCCACCATCGTGTTGATGGTGTTTTTCAGGTCGAGGATTTCCCCTTTCACGTCCACCGTAATCTTGCGGGACAGGTCGCCCTTGGCCACCGCGGTTGTCACGTCGGCGATATTACGCACCTGGCCGGTAAGGTTCGCCGCCATCAGGTTCACGTTGTCCGTCAAATCCTTCCATGTGCCGGCCACGCCACGAACCTGCGCCTGGCCGCCCAATTTACCTTCCGTTCCCACTTCGCGAGCCACACGAGTCACTTCCGAGGCAAAACCGTTCAATTGGTCCACCATCGTGTTAATGGTATTCTTTAGCTGAGAATTTCGCCCTTCACGTCCACCGTGATTTT
>DASYZW010000415.1:0-7465 GCA_035945915.1 Verrucomicrobiia bacterium
GCCGCCGTCGTCCCGGAGGTTAGGTCCAATGCTATAAATCGTATAGCCTTTCGCTAATCTTTTGTAGCGAAGCGGTTTGCCGTCATAAGGGTCTGCAGGAATAGCCGTCAGGAATGCGGGCGCCAATGCAGTTAGCGAATCCGGCAAAGCGCCCTGATGTTTTGAGCGCCAGCGTTCCACAGCAATTGCGGTAATCGCATCCCGCAACTCGGCTCGGTCATTTGCGTCCCTCTTTGGAATCGCGGACATCATCGGAAGGAGCATGGCGGAAACAACTTCCAATCTATGTCTCGCTTCTTTGCTGAACTGTTCATTTTCTGACGCTAGTACAAAAGACGCGGGCGGCCCTTCCCGCATTAAGTCGATATTCGTGGCCATGGCATTTAAATAAAAATCCCGATCGCGATCAAAAAAGCCAAGGAATTTCCAGCCGGCGCCAGGGTTGCGAGGAAGCTCGGATTGATCATCCGCAGGCGAGTTCTCATTGGCAATTTCAATCATTTTCTTAGGGTCATCCTGAGCCAGGCGAATGAACTCATTATAAGTCGCGCGTTCCCCAATCAGGCCTATCAGAAAACGATTAGTGGCTTCGACCGCGGTGAATTGTGATTCCAATTGCGAAAGCCGCTCGTCCGGCAATACAAGGCGACCAAGGATTCGCTCGAGTGTGCGACACGACCTGCTCAAGATGCCCGCGGACGTCAATTGTGACATCAACATTGGTTCGTTGTCTAATGATCGCGACAGATTCAGTTCAGATAGCACGTCAGCCGAAGCAACCGGCGCGTTGGACGCCTCCACTTTCAGAATGGCGTGACAAGCCAGGAGCTGCGCAAGGGTTTTTAAGCCGGAAAGATGCGGAAGGTGTGCTGAAGGTCCGTCCAGATAGTCAATTGGATAGCGCGACTCAGATGCGTTGGTGACCTGATCGATGATCTCCAACGCCACTGCATTTGTTGCGAGAGCCAATTCAAATTGCTCGCGCAATTTCGCCGATATCGGCTCATGAAAATACAGGACGTCGTCTATACCGGAGATACTCCGGATGGATATATCATGAGCGTACGGACTGAAGTCAGTGCCTTTAAGATGGGCAATACTATTGGTATAAATAAAGGCAGCGTTTTCGTCGTTTGGAACCGGAGCTGGCCACTGGGCCAGGCTCTGCCAGTCGAACGGCAGTCCTGCGGCCTTGATGGCTGCTACTTTTGCGTGAATACTCTGTCGCAACTGCCAACGCCAGACAGAAAACCAAACTAGAATGATCGCAACGCAAACTCCCGCCAGGGCCGCGCTGGCTAACAGGAAACGAGCGAGACCATTTACTCGATTTGCCGGGTTCTTGGGAAGTTTGCTCATTGATCACCCAATAGGTGTTAAAACAGCCTCAAAAATGTTCACAAAAACATTTGACAGTTTCTGATTTTGTTATATCATCAAATCCTGATACGTCAATACGTTTATTTATTTTTTCATGAGCAAAAACTTTATCTTTTCTTCCGAGTCCGTCGGCGAAGGCCATCCGGACAAAGTGTGCGATACCATTTCCGATTACGTGCTGGACGCCTGCCTCGCGCAGGACAAGCACAGCCGGGTGGCCTGTGAAACCTATGCCAAGGCCAATCTGGTGGTCGTGGGCGGCGAAATCACGACCAAGGCAAAATTGGATTTCAACGCCGTGGCGCGCGAAGCCATTCGCGACATCGGCTACGTGAACGATGACGACGTGTTTCATGCTGACAAGGTGCTCATCGTAAACGCCATCACGTCCCAATCCCCGGACATCGCCCAGGGCGTTGACGCCCGCGCGGCCGATGGCAAGGATACTGACGAGCAGGGCGCCGGCGACCAGGGCCTCATGTTCGGATACGCCTGTAACGAAACGCCCGAGTTGATGCCGGCGCCGATCATGTATGCGCATTTGCTTGGACGCGCCCTCACAAAAATCCGCAAGGGCGGCAAAGTGAAATGGCTTCGGCCCGACGCCAAGTCCCAGGTATCCGTTCGCTACGCCAATGATCAGCCCGTGGAAATCACCAACGTCGTGATTTCGACCCAGCATTCGACCGACGTAAAGCATAAAACCATCAAGGAATTTTGCATCGAGGAAGTCATCAGAAAGACGCTCCCCAAAGAGATGCTCACCAAAAATACGCAGTATCTCATCAATCCCACCGGCCGCTTTGTTGTCGGCGGGCCGCAAGGCGATACCGGCTTGACCGGCCGCAAGATCATCGTCGACACCTACGGCGGCATGGGCCGGCACGGCGGCGGAGCCTTCAGCGGCAAGGACCCGTCCAAAGTGGACCGCAGCGCGGCGTACATGGGGCGTTACGTGGCAAAAAACATTGTGGCGGCCGGCATCGCAACCAGCGCGGAAATCCAGTTCGCCTATGCCATCGGTTATCCTGAACCGGTCAGTGTTTGCATCAATACGTTCGGCACCGCGGTGGACGGAATCACAGATACGGAAATTGAGAAGGCCGTGCGGGAAGTGTTCAGTTTCAAGCCGGCGAACATTATCAAACAATTGAACTTGTTGCGGCCGATTTATGCCAAGACCACCAACTACGGACACTTTGGCAAGACCGACCCGGATATCACCTGGGAAAAAGCGGACAAGGCCAAAGACCTGAGGCGCGCGTTGAATCTTGGCGAGGCTCCGAGGGCCAGGGTCCCGGTTTTGGGGAGGGTCGCTGCCAGCGCAGCCTGAACATTTGCGGGTTCACGATAAAAAATAATTCGCTAAAAACCTAAAACTTTAAGTATCTATGTCAAAAATCAAATTGTCACCCTCGCGCCGCGCGCTTCTGAAAACCAATGGCAACGGTAAAGCCGACTATTTCGTAAAAGACATTTCACTTGCCGGTTCCGGCAGGCGGGAAATTGAAGTGGCCGAACAGGAAATGCCGGGGCTCATGGCCTGCCGTGAGAAATACGGCGCCCAAAAGCCGCTCAAAGGCGTCCGGATTTCCGGTTCGTTGCACATGACCATCGAAACCGCGGTGCTCATTGAGACCCTGGTCGAACTCGGCGCGTCCGTGCGCTGGGCCAGTTGCAACATTTTTTCCACGCAGGACAACGCCGCCGCCGCGATTGCCAAAGCCGGCGTGCCGGTGTTTGCTTTCAAGGGCGAGACGCTCGAGGAATACTGGGAATTCACCCTCGACATGCTTACGCATCCGGGCGGGCTGGGACCCGAGTTGATCGTGGATGACGGCGGCGACGCCACGTTGCTTTTGCACAAGGGATATCAAATGGAGCAGGGCGATGACTGGGTCAATACGCCCAGCGACAACCACGAAGTCTCCGTTATCAAAAACCTGTTGAAACGCTGCGCGAAAGAGCGTCCGGGATGGTTCGCTCGCGTTGTGAAAGACTGGAAAGGCGTTTCCGAAGAAACGACCACCGGCGTTCACCGCCTTTATCAAATGCTCGAAGCGGGCAAGCTCCTCGTGCCCGCGATTAACGTCAATGATTCCGTCACGAAATCGAAATTTGACAACCTTTACGGCTGCCGCGAGTCGCTGGCGGACGGCCTCAAGCGCGCCCTGGGCGTGATGATTGCCGGCAAGACCGCGTGCGTTTGCGGTTACGGCGACGTCGGCAAAGGCAGCGCCCATTCCCTGCGCGGGTTCGGCGCGCGCGTCATTGTCACCGAAATTGATCCGATTAACGCCCTCCAGGCGGCGATGGAAGGTTTCAAAGTGACCACGCTTGAAGAAACCCTGGGCGAAGCCGACATCTACGTAACCACCACGGGAAATTGCGACGTCATCACGCTGGAACACATTTTGAAAATGAAAGACCAGGCGATCGTCTGCAACATTGGTCATTTCGACAACGAAATCCAGGTGGACCGGCTCAACAACGCGAAAGGCGTCACCAAACTGAATATCAAACCGCAAGTGGATCGTTATGATTTGCCGGGAGACAAGAGCATTTACCTGCTCGCTGAAGGCCGCCTGGTCAATCTGGGTTGCGCCGAAGGACACCCGAGTTTTGTCATGTCCAACTCCTTCACCAACCAGGTGCTCGCCCAGCTGGATTTGTGGAAAAATCGTAATACCTACAAAGTCGGTGTCTATCGGCTGTCCAAAAAACTGGACGAGGAAGTCGCCCGGCTGCACCTTGAAAAAATTGGCGTTAAACTGACCAGGCTTTCAAAAAAACAGGCGGAATATATCGGCGTTCCCGTCGAAGGCCCCTATAAAGCGGACCATTACCGGTATTAACCCATTTTGGATTTTCGGTACTCGCTTCATTCTTTGGCAGACGGCCTGGACGCCTGCCAAAGAATTTTTGTTTTTCATTTAGGCGAAGCTGATTAATCATCCTTGCGTGACGCCCAACCAGAAGAAGGATGGCACCCTGATAAAACTCGCGCGGATCGCGCTGGGGGTTGGCGTCGGATTTTATTTGGTCATTTGTGTCACGATGGCCGTCGCCCAGCGTTCGCTTATTTATTACCCGCGTGTTTATGACTCTGCCCAGGTGGATAGAATCGCCAGGGCGGCGAACCTGGAGCGGTGGACAAATTCTGACGGGATGAAAATTGGCTTTAAGCGCCGTTCGCCGGCGCAACCCGCGGCCGGAAGCATTTTAATTACCTATGGGAACGGCGGCACGGCCACCGGTTGCGCTCATTACGCGGATGACATCCAGAAGGCAGCCGCCATGGACATTTATATTTTGGAGTATCCCGGGTACGAAGACCGTCCGGGTCCGCCGACTGAGAAAAAACTTTTTGCCGCTGCCGCCAACGCGCTCCAAATGATCCCGACAAACCGCCCCGTTTACCTGGTGGGGGAATCCCTGGGTTCCGGCGTTGCGAGTTACCTGGCGGGGACATTTTCGAATCGCGTCGCCGGCATTGTTTTGCTGTCTCCATTTACCAGCGTGGCCGATGTCGGCCAGGGCCGATATCCGTTCCTCCCGGTTTCTGTCCTGATCGTGGATAGTTTTCCGTCCAAAGAATACCTGCGAGATTATCATGGCAAAGTGGGCATTACCGTGGACGGCAAGGATGTCGTGGTGCCGGAGAAATTCGGCATGGCTCTCTACAACGGCTATGGCGGCCCAAAAAAGCTTTGGGAATATCCAAACGGCGCCCACTGCCAGATTGATAAACCGCAAAGCTCCTTTTGGAAGGAAGCCGTCGCCTTTTGGCAAAATAATTGAGGGGACATTAGAATATGTTGCGCATCGGTATCGACCTGGGCGGCACAAAAATTGAAGGCATCATTCTTGACCATTCCGGCAAGGAAATGCTTCGCAAGCGCATTGATACCCAGCAGGACGGCGGTTACCGCCATATTCTCAATCGCATCACGGAGCTTTACCGTGATTTGACGAAGGCGGTGGAATCGGAACCGCATACCTTCGGAATTGGAACACCGGGCGCTGTTTCTCCGCGCACCGGCCGGTTAAAAAATTCCAATACTGTGTGCCTGAATGGCCATCCGTTTAAAGACGATTTGGAAAAGCATTTGGGACGGGTGATCGCGATGCAAAATGACGCAAACTGCTTCGCCATGGCCGAAGCGCTTCATGGAGCGGGCCGAAACAACCAGCTTGTTTTCGGCGTAATCATGGGAACGGGTTGCGGCGGCGGCATCGTGTATAAGGGTGAAGTGATCGTTGGCCGCCAGGGAATTGCCGGCGAATGGGGGCACACGAGCATTGCGCCGGATGGCCCGAAGTGTTACTGCGGCAAGCAGGGTTGCGTGGAAACTTATATCAGCGGCGGCGGCGCGGAGGCCCGCTACGCGGAGACATTCGGCGTCAAAAAATCGTTCCGCCAAATCGAAAAAGAATTTTTCGGCGGCGATGCCAATGCTGTTGAATTCATTGCCGGTTTTTTCCGCAATTTTGGCCGCGCGCTGGCCAACGTCATTGATGTGCTGGATCCGGACGTGGTTGTTCTGGGCGGCGGCGTTTCCAATTTCGACGCGCTGTACTCCCGGGGCGTGGCCGAGGTCGCCAGGTACGTATTCAGCGACTCACTGGAAACGCCGATTGTCAAAAATCAACTCGGCGATTCCGCCGGCGTTATCGGCGCGGCGTTAATTGGAATCTGACCATGCCTGCCATTCTCATTGCCACGCGTAATGCGCACAAAGTATCGGAAATTCGGGCGATTTTGGGCGGGCAATATCAATATTTAACGCTCAACGATTTTCCCGGCGCGCCGAAAGTGATCGAAGATGCCGCCACGTTCGCCGGAAACGCGACTAAAAAGGCCGTCGAATTGGCGAAGTGGCTCATGGCGCGGGTCGAAGAATCGCAGGTTGATTGGGTCCTCGCCGATGATTCCGGCCTGGAAGTGGATGCGCTCAACGGAGCGCCGGGGGTCTTTTCGGCGCGGTTTGCCGCCTTGGACCGCGGGGAAAACTCAAGCGACGTTGACAACAATGCAAAACTTCTGGAGTTGCTGAAAAATGTGCCAATCGAAAAACGCACGGCGCGTTTTCGCTGCGTCCTCGCGCTCACGCCGGTGACGTCCCGGAAGATCGAAAACGCTTCGCCCGTTTGTTATGCCGATGAACCGGATTTTCAGACGCGATTATCCGACGGCGCCTGCGAAGGCAGGATTATTTTCGAGCCGCGCGGCGCGAATGGCTTCGGCTACGATCCGCTTTTTGTTCCGGACGGCTTTGACAAAACGTTTGCCGAACTGGGGGACGATGTGAAAAATAATTTAAGCCATCGGGCCAGGGCCGTTGAAAAGCTGAAATCCCGGTTGCTATTTTAACAATTCGCCGATCTTTAATTTTTTCCTGAGCAATCCGTTATCGGCGCACATGCGCAGGCGTCCGTCCGGCAGCTCGGTCAAAAACATTTCGCCGCCGGAAGATTCCACCATAAGACCGCCTGCGGCGATGTCCCAAATATTGATCGTGCGTTCAATATAGGCGTCCAGGCGGCCGGAGGCGACATAGGCCAATTCCAATGCCGCTGAACCCATGATCCGGATCTTTTTGGCGCTGCGCGCAATCCGAATCAAATGGGGAATGCTCTTTTCAAGGTTCTCGCGATTTTTTGAGAAGCCCATCGCAACGATCGCATCCCGGACGTTCGCCCGCTTGCTGACAGTTACAGCGCGTCCATTTAATTTCGTTTTTCCGCCCCGGCTCACGCTCCATAGCTCGTCGGTAAATGGATCAAGTATGACGCCAATCAAGGTCTGATATGACGAATGAGTGTTTGCGGCCGATGAAGAGTTTGTGTTCTTTGCCGTGGTCTGTTTTCCCTGAAGAGCGATGGAGACCCCGGCGTGCGGCATGCCAAAAAAGAAATTTACGGTGCCATCAATCGGATCCACCACCCAACGATATTCGGCGTTGATGTCACCGGAACTGCCTTCTTCTCCGAGCAATGGGATATTGGGAAACGCCCGGCGGAGGATGGTTTCGATTGTTTTCTGGCAACGGACGTCCAATTCGAGCTTGATATCATGGGCATG
>DASYZW010000416.1:0-2905 GCA_035945915.1 Verrucomicrobiia bacterium
GGGGGCGGGGGGCGTTTATCTGAATGACAAATTTGTCTGGCTCACGGGTTATGCCCAGCGTTCCTCGGATGAATGGGCCGGCCTTGGCGAGGCTTACCCGGATTGGATGCACGACTATAACGCGGATTTAATTAAAAGTACCCACGCGAATTTCATTCGCTGGATGCACATCTCGCCGCAGGCGGCTGACGTGCGCGCGTGCGATAAAGCGGGCATCGTCGAAGTGTGCCCGGCAGGTGATAAAGAAAAGGACGTCGACGGGCCGCAATGGGAACAGCGATTGGCCGTCATGCGCGACTCGATGATTTATTTTCGCAATGATCCCGGCATTCTATTCTGGGAAGCGGGTAACAATTCGATTTCCGCGGCGCATCTTAGGCAGATGGTCGATTTGCAGTCGCAGTACGATCCGAATGGCGGGCGTGTGGCCGGTTGCCGCACTCTGAATGATGAGGCGACGACGCCGATTGCCGGATATTTCGGTGTCATGATCGGCCAGGACCGGCGTACCGACGCCCTGAAAGGTTATGCGGATTTATTTCGCGCCTATAGCGCCGAGCGCCGTGATCGGGCGCCGCTGATTGAGTGCGAGGACTTTCGCGACGAGGCCGCGCGCCGTTTTTGGGACGATTATTCGCCCCCGCATTTTGGATTCAAGCCTGGGCCGAACGACGCCTGGCATTGGAATTCCGAGACCTTTTGCCTCGCCGCCGCCGTGCGTTATCACGAGTATTTTATCAATTGCATCACCAACACCGACTCCAGGCATTCAAAATGGTCCGCTTATGCGAGTATCTATTGGTCAGATTCCAATGCCGACGGCCGTCAGGACAGCAGCGAAGTCGCCCGGGTCAGCGGTAAAGTGGACGCCGTGCGCCTGCCGAAGGAGGCGTATTATGTTTTTCGCGTCATGCAAAACTCCGCGCCGGACATTCACCTGATCGGTCACTGGTCCTATCCCGCCGGCACGGTTAAAACTATTTACGTGGCCGCCAACCATTGCGACTCGGTTGAGTTGTTATTGAACCGCCATTCCCTTGGCGGGACGAACGAACCTTGCGACTTTGTGGACGCCTTTGGCGGCGCAAACAAGGATTTGGGCAATACCGGCTGCATCTATGCCTTCCCCAATATCCGCTTCGTCCCGGGTCTCATTGAAGCGCGCGGAATCGTGAAGGGCCAGCCTGCGGTCGCTGACCAGCTCCAAACTGTCGGTGAGCCAAAACAAATCAAACTTACAGTTCATACCGGTCCCGGCGGCCTGAAGGCGGACGGCTCGGATGTCGCATTCGTTGATTTTGAGGTGGTCGATGCCGCCGGCTCGCGCTGCCCAACCGATGAAGCGCGTGTCGATTTCAAATTGATCGGCCCCGCGATCTGGCGCGGTGGCTACGACAGCGGTATTACGAATTCGGTGAATCATCCTTACCTCGACACCGAATGCGGCATCAATCGCGTCGCCATTCGCTCGACGCTTCAGCCTGGAACCATTACCCTCACCGCATCGCGCCCCGGCCTTGGGCCGGCCGTCGTCCGGATTCAGTCTCAACCAGTCAAATTTGTAGACGGCTTGGGCGTTATCGAATAAAACTGTTATGAACCAATTCGCGCGATGGACCTGCCTGGGGATGCTGAATCTCGCGATACTGTCAGCCGAACCGGCCGCGCACGCCGCGCCCGATAAGAATTTTTTCGCGTTCAACTTCGGCGGCAAGTCAATGTCCGGCGCTGCTCTTGTTTCGCCGGCGGATTGTTATTCTGCATCGAAAGGCTACGGCTTTGAGCCAGGGTGTAATGTCATGGCCACGAACGGCTGTGTCACCGGCGACCGGCCCTTTTATTTTTCTGTTAAGCTGCCGGAAGGCAATTATCGCGTGACCGTTGCCCTCGGGAATTCGGCCGCGCCCTCGGTCACGACTGTCAAAGCGGAATTGCGGAGATTGATGCTCTACCACATCCAGACTGCTGCCGGCGAGTTTGTGACACGCTCATTCGTGGTGAATCTTCGAACGCCTGAAATCGCGGGGGACGGCACGGTCCGCCTCAAACCCCGCGAAAAAACCGATGAATGGCGGGATTGGGATGATAAGCTGACGCTCGAGTTTGACGACTCCCGGCCCTGTGTCAGCACGGTGATGATTCAAAAAGTCGCGGTGCCCACGGTTTTTATAATCGGGGATTCCACCGTTTGCGACCAGCCGTTCGAGCCCTGGAACAGTTGGGGACAGATGCTTCCGCTCTTCTTCAAGCCCGCGGTGGCCGTGGCCAACCACGCCGAATCCGGCGAAACGATCGCAGATTCCCTCGCCGGCAACCGCTTTAAGAAAATCTTCAGCCTGATGCAATCCGGCGACTACCTGTTCGTCCAGTTCGGGCACAACGATATGAAAAGCAAAAGACCCGACGCCCTCGCGCACTACAAAACCAATTTAATTGAAATTGCAAAAGAGACGCGGGCCAAAGGCGGCACGCCGGTCCTGGTCACTTCCATGGAACGCAAGGCAGGGGTGTCGCATCCGACGCTGGCCGGTTATCCCGACGCCGTGCGTGAAGTCGCCAGGCAGGAGCGCTGCCCGCTAATCGACCTGAACGCAATGAGCGTCGTTCTTTACAAGGCACTCGGCCCGAATCTGGACAAGGCGTTCGTGGATGGAACGCACCATGACAATTACGGGAGTTACGAACTGGCACAATGCGTCGTGGAAGGGATTATGCGAACCCGCCTTACGCTGGTTGCCTATATTCGCGACGATTTTAAAGCGTTCGATCCAAACCATCCCGATCCGGCTGATACATTTTATATGCCCGCCAGCCCGGGACAATCCCGCCAAAAACCGCTCGGAAATTAATGCCAGACCCGCAATTCCTCATCGTCAATTCCGTTCACTGACCCCCTTCATTTTTT
>DASYZW010000417.1:0-2468 GCA_035945915.1 Verrucomicrobiia bacterium
CGACGATCAGAACTGGGCGGTCCGTTATTTGGTTGCGGACACGGGAAAGTGGTTGTCGGGGCGGCAGGTGCTGCTTTCGCCCTATGCCATTGACAATCTCCATCAGGCGGAAAAAACGCTGCACGTAAAGCTGACCCGGAAAAAGATTGAGGACAGTCCGGCGATTGAGTCACACAAACCGGTGTCGCGACAATACGAAGAGGAGTATTACCGATATTACGGCTGGCCCGATTATTGGCAAGGTGGCGGGATTTGGGGCATGAGCGGTTTTCCAATTTTGCCAATGCCGCCAAAAACCCCGCCAGGCAAACCAGCTTCCGGGATTGATTCACAGCATAAGCGTGCTGACGCGCATTTGCGAAGCGCGCAAGCCGTGATCGGCTACCATATCAAGGCAAGTGATGGAATTATCGGCCATGTCTGCAATTTTATGATGGATGACCAGAACTGGACGATTCAGCAACTGGTCATCAAAACCGGCCATCGGTTCACCGGCAAGGAAGTGCAGATACCGGCAAGCAAAGTAGAGCGCATCAGTTTCGATGACTCCACGGTGTTCGTGAATTTGAACATGGAAGCCGTCGAGCAAAGTCCAGCGCACCATTTGGCTCCGCTCGCTGTGGCAGCCTGAACCATCTACTTTATGAAACATAATAAACTCTCACAGAGCCAAGGCCCAATACTTGTCAGCGCCTCAAAGTCGACGGCAGATGCGGAATTAAACAAAAACGAAATTGATTTTTCGCCGTCGCCAGAAGAAGTGGCCCGGCGGGCATACTTCAGCTATGTGAATCAGGGTTCGCCGCAGGGACATGAAGTGCAGCACTGGTTGGAAGCCGAAAATCAATTGCTCGCCGAACGCAATCTCACGCGAGTTCACGGGTTTCACAACAAGACGTAAAATAAATTTTCAATGCAACCACCAAAAAAAATCCGTTTATGAAAACATCCATCGTCAAACTTGCGGAAGCGCCCAAAATGTATGAAACCGAAAACGATATTTCCCTCAAGAACCGGTCGGAATTGAACGCGCTGATGAATCAGCGGTTGGCATCCGCCGTGGACCTGCAACTTCAGATGAAGCAGGCGCATTGGAATGTGAAAGGCCCCAGCTTCATCGGCCTGCACGAACTTTTTGACAAGGTGGACGAAGCTGTGGAGTCCTATGTGGACAAAATTGCTGAACGCATCGTGCAACTAGGCGGCATTGCTGAAGGGACGGTGCGAGTGTCCGCTGCACGCTCACGACTCACCGAATATCCACTTCAAATCGCGGAAGGCATCGCTCATGTCGAAGCCGTTGCCCGCGCACTTTCCACTTTCGGGAAGGAAGCCCGCGCCACGATTGATGAAGCGAACGCGCTGGACGATGCCGACACGGCGGACCTATTCACCGAAATTTCTCGCGGAATTGATCAATGGCTTTGGTTCGTCGAAGCCCATTCCCAAGCCGTGAAATAAATTTATGAGAGCCTCCAAATCCAAACTCACCGCCATGGTGCAAACGTCGGTTTTTCCGCAAATACTTCACTCCTTGCGGCCGAATCCGAAGACGACAACGAAAGTCAAAAAGCGTGACAACATTTTTTCCAAATCCCGCGATATCCGCGAGGATCGCGGCATACGTGAAATGAATACGTCGTATAACGCGCAATCATTCCAACACAGGCATTGATTTTTATCCTATGAAAACAAATCCACTGAAAGATGGCGTCTTGACAGAAAATTCCGCAGGCATCGGCACGGTGACCCGCAAGATGGTGCGGGAACGCGCGGTTGAACTGGCGGTCATCAACAGTCGTTCGGCGCAGGAAGTGTCGAAGGCTGATTGGGAGCAGGCCAAACGGGAATTGACTGGCGAACCGGACACAAATACAAACGACGCCGTCCTTGAATCCGCGCCCGAATCCGAACGTTGGGACCCTGTTCATGGTTCAACTGGACGCAAAGTTCCAATAGCTGCCAGCGAAGACGAGGACGAAGAGGGACGGAGCGACAATGAAAGACTGGTGGACGAGGGTATGGCCGAAGCGGAGCATGATCAAACGCGTCAGGCCGCCAAAGCAGCCACAAAAGAATCTTTATGAAGATTCCGGCAAATGCAACTGGCCGGAAACATGAGCATACCATCAATAAACGCACTAACGAAAAACCAACAGAATTTGCCGGGCAAATTCCAACGCATCGGCATCGCCGCCGACCACGGAGGTTATGAGTTGAAGGAATATCTGGCGGGGAAATTACGCGAAGCCGGACATGAAGTGGTTGACTTCGGTGACGGTCGTCCGAAAGAGGACGATGATTATCCAGATTTTATCGTGCCACTGGCCCGCGCGGTTGCCGCCAGAACGGTGGATCGTGGCGTGGGCATTTGCGGCAGCGGTGTCGGGGCATCGGTCTGTGCGAACAAAGTGGCAGGAGTTCGGGCGTGCCTGATTCATGAAAATTTTTCGGCGCATCAAGGCGTC
>DASYZW010000418.1:0-5977 GCA_035945915.1 Verrucomicrobiia bacterium
GTGCAAACGACCGGCGCGACGCCCTCGACGGATGCGCTGCAATTGCCGGCTGGTTTTGGGCCGGGCGCCGGCAAAGAAGTCATTCCGACCGAAGACGCAAAAAATCTCGCGGCGTATTTGTTGAGCCTGAATGCAAACGTACCTCTCCATGATGCGCCGTTTACCACGCCATCTGCGCCGGCCAATGGAACGCAAAAATAATGAGTGACGATTCGAAAAACAGTGTCGAGGCGCCCAAAGGCGAAAAAAGCCTGACCGCGCCCGTATGGATTTTTGCGCTGACGCTGTTGCTGCTGTTCGCCGGGGCTGTCTATTTTGACCGTTGCAGTGGCTGGTTCGATTCGCAGGTCTACGCGCCTTACCAATCCAGTGACCAATTGGAGGCTTATCAGCCCAAATCCGGCGCAGCCGCAATGCTCGCCGAGGGAAAAAAACAGTACGGCATGATTTGCGCCGCCTGTCACGGAGACGACGGCCTGGGCAAGCCCGGCCAGGCCCCGCCATTAGCCGGCTCTGAATGGGTTAATTCCGAAGATTTCACACGCCTCGAAGAAATTCCGCAGCTCGGCCTGAGCGGTGAAGTTCATGTAAACGGCCAGGATTGGAACCTGCAAATGGCGCCCATGGGCGCGGCTTTATCCGACGCCGATCTCGCCGCCGTCCTCACCTACATTCGCGGTTCCTGGGGCAACAAAGCCAGCGCGGTCAGCGAAACCGACGTGAAAGCCATGCGTGGAACCGTCGCCGGCCATCCTCCCATCAACGGCGAAGCGGGCTTAAACGCAATCAAGCAGTAGCTGAAACCTTTGCCGTCGAATATAGGCCGCCCTGCCTGACCGGCGGCCCGACGCGTTTAATCGGCTCGGTCACCGTTCCGTCTTCCCGGAATTGGCTTACTTCGCGATTACTACTTTTCCAAAGTGTTTCCCCTCCTGCAAAAACTGAAACGCCGCAGGCGCATCGTGAAAATCAAATATCCTGTCCACAACAGGTTGGGTCTTGTGCAGGGTCATCGCCCGATTCATCGCCTCAAACATCTCGCTGCTGCCAACGCGAATACCGCGTATTACTGCGGCCCGCCCGAGGATGGCGAATAACGAAAGTTCGCTCGTAAATCCGCTCACGCCGCCGACCACATGAATCTGCCCGCCGACGGCGAGTGAAGCGAACGATTTTCCAAGCGTGTTCTGGCCGCCAACTTCGACTACGTGGTCCACGCCTGCCTTGCCGGTTAAACGGAATACCTCCTTCTCCCAGTCTGGCGACGAGCGGTAGTTGACCGTCTCATCCGCGCCGAGCGCGCGGGCCCGCGCCAGCTTTTCATCGCTGCCCGACGTAATAATCACTCGGGCGCCGTGCATTTTGGCGAATTGCAGACCGAAAATGGACACGCCGCCCGTGCCCAACAATAGGACCGTTTGATCAGCAGAAACTTTTCCCGCCGTCACCAGGGCATGCCACGCGGTCAATCCCGCGCAGGGCAATGTGGCCGCCTCGGCGAAACTCATGTGCGGTGGAATCCCGATTACCCCGTCTTCCGCCAGCGTCACTGATTCCGCCAGCATGCCATCCAATTCGCCACCCAGGGCCGTATGCCCGATTTCCCGTCGAAAGGGTCCGGTATGCCAGGCTTGGAAAAATAATCCGGCCACGCGATCACCCGGATGCCATCGCGTCACCCCCTCGCCGATGGCGACGACATCGCCTGCGCCATCCGAAAGCGGTATGACCGGGAGCCGCATCTCGCCGTAACGCCCGGTGGCCACCATGATATCGCGATAATTGAGCGAGGTCGCGCGCACCCGCATGACGATTTGCCCGGGCCCCGGCTTGGGTTCCGGCAATTCCACCGGCCGCAGCCGCGGTTCACCCGATTCAAAAATTTTATAGGCTTTCATATGCTCCTTATCAATATGCCGAACAAACCGACACAAACTGTATCATGAAACTGGAAAGTCAAGGGGCGGCCACGCCCGCGCATTTTGCGCGCCGCCGCCTGCGTGAACCGCCCCGGTTTATTTATCCAGGGCGGTCGAGACTTGCCGCTCAACGCAGCCCTCGGTTTATGGCGAGACGAATGCGCCGTAAATGACGCAGTTGGTGAATACCCCGGTGCCGCCGATTTCCTTCCCCAAACCGGTGACCAGCACATATTTCGAGCCGTCGAACAAAACCGGCGCAAATGTAGGAATGCGGTTGCCGGTCAGGGTTGTAAAGATCGGAAATTCGGCGCTGATCGCGCTCCCCCCGAAATTAAAGAACCGACCGTTGACCGTTGCGGACGTATTGGCGGCGGCAAACGGATTAAATCCCTGGTTCCATGAATACAGCGAATTGTCCGGACCAAAATCGCCATCAGCGACGATTTGCGGCCCGGCGTCTGAGGTCAAAGTGATTTGGTTGGTGAGGACTTGTCCCGCCGTCGTGACGAATCGGCCGAGAACATGGATCGAAGACGAACTGGTCGCGGGAGTAAATGATGGATCGAACAATACCAGGTAATTGCTTCCATCAAATTTGACGAAGGCGGTGCAATCGCCCGTCACCGCCGAATTGGTGTAGACGACTATTGGATTACCGACCAGATTACCCGTCGTATCGATCAACTGGCCTTTAATGCTCGTCTTGCCTGTGGCGGAAAACCAGACGGCCAGGAAATTCGTGCCGTCGAATGCCGCCGTGCCCTGGCCCGCTTCATCTTCAGTGCCGTTGGTACTGATCAAAAAGTCACCACTTACGGCATTTCCCAAGGGGCTGATGATCGCGCCATAAATCGAGTCCGGACTGGTGCCCTTGTCGGGCCACATCAGGAAATATACGCCGCCGCCGTAAACAACAGATCCGAACTTGTCGACGGAGGTGGATTGGCTAAATTGCGTCACCCCCGATACGGTGCCGGAAGACGTCACGAATACTCCATCAACCGCCGAAGCAGAATAGTTATCCCACGCCACCAAATAATTCGTGCCGGAACAATCGACCCACGGCGGGTCATTGTCGGACGGGCTTGGATTCAAGGCAATAGGCGCTCCCAGCAATGTGCCGTCTTGGGCAACAAATTGGCCTTCCGGTTGGCCGGCGTTATTGACCTTGGCCTGATAGACGACCAGGTAATTAGTGCCGTCAAAGGAGATTTGGGCCTGCGGATTAACGATGTCCATGTTGGTTGCGATAGCGAACAGAGTGACAGCGGGCTGCCGAAGAATGGTGATCGTATTGGTGGCCGACGTATTGCCGTTCGTCGCCAGGGCGTAAACGGCGAATTTATTCGTGCCTTCATTCAGCGTGAGTTGCTGGCTCCAATTGGTCCAGCCATTCCCCGGATTGACCGCCTCATATTCGCTCCCGTTGAGCGAGTAATTGACGCTGGCAATTGCTTCATCGTCCGTGGCAACGCCCATCACCGTAAACGACGAATTTGTCCAAAGCATGCCCGAGATCGCGTTGGTGATCTTAAGATACGGTTTGAGCGTATCCGTAAAGTTGGCCTGCAGCACGAGGCCGGTTTCCATCATGAACTTCAATGTCGAACTCTTGCTGTATAACACAAAGACCTGGTTGGTCGCTCCCGTCCAATTGTTAAAGACAAATCCGGATGCCGGAGCCGCGTTGATTGTGTAATTCTCACCCACATTCAGCAATGCATTGCTGTAATTGGGCGAGATCGTGCCTTTGCCGCTCATTTGAACGTACAATTGATTCGTCGAAATCGACACAACCGTCACCGTATCGGTCGTCATATTCCCGTTGGTGGCTGTGGCATAAATAGACAATACATTCGTCCCGGCCGCGACTGACACCGTCTGGACCCAGTTGCTCCATCCATCGAAGCTGCTTACCTCGTTCGTCGCCGCCCCGTTCAACGAGTAAGTGACAAAGGTCATCTGCTCATCGTCTGTCGCCACGCCAATCGCTTTGAACTTTGTATTGGTAATGACCATTTCCGAAAGCGAATTGGTTATCTTCAAGTATGGCTTGAGCGTGTCCTTGAAATTGGCCTGCATGGTCAGGCCGGTGAACATCATGAAGGTCACGGACGGCTTGTTGCCGTAAAGCACAAAGGTTCCGTTGGTTGAACCCGTCCAGTTGGTGAATACAAATCCGCTCGCCGGGGCTGCGGTCATGCTGTAGTTCTGGCCGACCCGGAGCACCGCGTTGCTGTAGTTTGGCGAGATGGTCCCCTTGCCGCTGGTTTGAACCGTTAATAGATTGCTCGACAACGAGACGATATCCACGCTGTCGGTAATGGAATTGCCGTTGGTGGCGAGCGCATAGACCGAAAACAGGTTTGTTCCAGCGGCCAGTGACAGTGTTGCAGCCCAATTCGTCCAGCCGTTCGCCGTGCTGACCCCGCCATACGGCACGCCGTTGAGAGAATAATTGACGCTCGCCATGACCTCGTCATCAGTCGCAACGCCTCCGGCTGTGAATGTTCCGCCATTGACCAGCATTCCCGAAAGAGCATTAGTAATCCGGAGGTAAGGCTTGTTCGTGTCCGCAAAATTGGCCTCCACGATGAGACCATTGGACATGGTGAGCGACACCGTCGAATTGTTTGTATAATACGATAATGGCTGGTGGGTTCCGTCGTACCAGTTGACGAATTGAAATCCTTTGGCAGGCGCGGCTGTGAGCGTCAGTGGCTGCCCGACGCGCAAAGTCGAGTTGTAAACGGGATTGATGCTTCCCATGCCATTGGTAATAACCGTCAGAGGAGAATTCACCACGTATTCCATCCGCACGCTGTTTGTTTTGGAGAGAACGAAACCAACGTTTTCCGCCCGGGCGCTAATGGTATTACTGCCCGGCGTCAACTCGGCGAAGGCTGTCCATTGATTATTGACAGGATTAAAACTCGAAAGCGCAAAATACCCGTTAACAGTGCAAATAATTCCAACAATGCCCAGTTTATCGCTCGCCGTGCCCGTCACCATAAAGAGTGAATTGCTCCATAGCTCATTGGAAACTGGCGAGGTAATCGTAACGGTCGGAACATTGGTTTCCGCGGTCACGGTGACATTACATATCCGCGAATTCGTTCCACCAGCGGCATTCGTCACCGCCGCCCAAATTTGGTAACTTCCGATAGTGGTCCACAGATTGCTTGCCACCAGCGTGTTGGTCAGAGCGCCGGCAATGGGAGCGCCATTCAAATACCATTCATAAAATAAAGGCTGGCTGCCGGAAACCCCGATATGGAACGTGGCCAGATTGCCCAGCGGCGCCGTCAGCGTGGCGGGCAAATCGGTTGTGATCGCCGGCGCAACCGGCACGAGAATTTTCGACGAACGAGATACGGTGAATGTGCCGTGGCTGTTGTCCGTATTCGTGTAGGTCCCGTTAATAACGAAGTTACCCGGATTGAGCGCGCCGTCCACAATGGTGCCGTCGATTGAAGTCATGGAGAATTGCGTGCTATTGTAAAACTGGCTGAAAGTTCCGCTTCCGGTATTTCCGTACGGATTGCCATTGGCACTTGCTTTTAACGGCAGGAGGAAGATATCTCCATTCGCGTCAAAAATTACATTCAACGAACCGGAATTCGCTCCTGAGTAAGTGCCGGTATACAGACCGTCGGAATTCTGGAACGGCCCAAATTGTGATTCCAGATTGCCGACCAATACTACCTGTTCGCCGCTTCCGTTGTTTGCCAGGGGGTAGTTCATTTGGGCGAAGAATTGACCGAGGGCGTTAACGAAGCCGTAAACGGAAAAATACGGGGTGTTAACCTGAAAATCGCCGCCGGCAGTCAGGTTAGCCTGGAAAAAGATCCCAAAATTGTTTCCATCGTTCGGGTTGCCATCGCCATTGTCCTGTCCCACAACGGTTATCTGGCCGTTTGTGCTGATGTACGCGGCAAAACCGTTAGTATTGATAAACTCATTATCGTAGACACCATTGGCGCCGTCTCCGTTCTCGCCCACGTACACTCCCGCATAGCTGGCAACTGGCGGAAGGAAGGACTCCACTCCCACGC
>DASYZW010000419.1:0-2632 GCA_035945915.1 Verrucomicrobiia bacterium
ACAGGCTGATGAGAATGACAATCGTTTTCATAATATTTGTTCCAAACTGCTGAATCCAACGAACCACCGAAGTTTTGTATGATTGATGGATGCGTGCCCGATTCTGATTTAATCCACTAACCAACAATCTTCGCTCGACGCAAATTGGCAAGTTCTTTCTTTCGGCATTTTTTGCCCGGGAGCGGACAACATCAGCCGTACCGCCATGCGAATCCGGGGCAGAACCTGGCCGAAAAGAGTGGATGATCGGCGCTCATTTGGTTGTTAATCAGGGTTTTCCGCGCCCAAAGCGGCCTGCAAATTGCTTCATCTAACATCCAAATGGCACGGGAATTGTATATGGACGGTTATACTCATTGCAGCCGTAAAGCAGCAGCTCATCACATCCTGCTGACGCTTTCACTATCGCTTGGTTTTCAACTTTGTTGCCGCGCTCAATTGGCGGAACCGGCCCTTGCTGCCGTCAAAGCAGCGGCTGACAGCGGCAATGTCGCTGCCCAGGACACACTGGCCGATGATTTCCTGCGGCACAGGAATTTTGTCCAGGCAGAATTGTGGTTTCGCAAGGCGGCGAGCCATGGTTACGCGCATTCCCAGGAAAAACTCGGCGAGTTGTTGCTGGGACACGCCGGCCTGACGGATTCGCTCAAGCCGCAAGTTGCAGCCGCGATAAGCCTGGAAGGCATCAAATGGCTCACCCTGGCAGCGAACCAGAACGACCCGCTGGCACAGGCGGAACTCGCCAGCGCCTATCTTAATGGCCAACTGCTGAAAGCCGATCTATTGGAGGCCTATAAATGGGGCGATCTCGCCTCGGAGGCGCCGGCTACGGCCCCGGGCAGCGCCGCCGGACGCGCCATCCGCGACGCGGCCGCTCAGAAAATGTCCTATGACGATATCGCGAAGGCCAAAGAACGCGTCGTGGAATTTAAAACGCATATTCCGTTCAGACATGAACCGCCCGACCCGGCGTGGGTTTCCAGCATCAAGCTAACTGGCGTGAGCGGACCCGCTAACGCGCCGCTGGCGATCATCAATAATCAGACTTTCGGTGTGGGTGATACGGGACAACTGAACATTGCGGGCAAGAGCGTCCAAGTACATTGCCTTGAAATTCACGATAAATTCGTCCTGGTGAGAATCGAAGGTTTGGACCACGTCAAACAGTTGAGGCTGGCAAATTGAGGCCACGTCGCATTGATCGTTCATGCCTTCCGATATTCCCGAATAGCTTTCTGAAAACCCAGGTGAGCCCCGCCCATGAACAAATCTGTTCCATCTGATTCGGACCCGAAAAATAAGAAGCCCGGCAGGGACGAGGCACCGTCGATCTGCCGGGTTATGGGGGAACGCAACGCTACGGATTCGTCAAAACGCGGAAAAACATCTGAGTATTATTTCGCGTCGGGGTCAAATAACTGACCGCCGAACCTGTGCCAACAACTGGACTGCCGATGTTTTGCCAACCGCCGCTCAACTGTGTGATCGCCTGGATCTGGTATGAATTACCCACCGTGGTGTTAAACGAGACCTCCGCAGCCGTATAAATTTGAACAGTATTGGTAGGGCCGCCATTGATGAGGTTTGAGCCATCCGCCCAGACGACGCCGCCGGGAACAGTTATGCCAGACTGTGTCGGGTTGAGCCCCAGGGCATACATCATCCAGTTTGGAATGCCATTGGTATTGTTGATGGCATTGGGTGCGCCGGAGGGGTTGGTCACCGAGCCGAAATATTGATCCACCCACGAGTCCGGCAGGCCGCCGGCCACGGACGAACCAGTGAGATTGGCAATGGACGCTTTGAGAAGGCCCACAGTGTAGGCGGTGTTATGGACGCCGAGGCTGCCGTCACTCTGGACAAACAGATAATTATAGGCCGCTTCCAGTTGCGGCGCCGTCCAATTTGGCTGAGGCGTGACCGTGCCGGCGACTACGTTGGCCTCGCCGCCCGGAAGCAATAGCGCCACCTGGTTCAACAGATTTTGCACCTGGGTCTGCACGCCCTCCGGGATGTCATAGCCGTCAAAGTTTTCCACCGGGAAATTGAACGACGTGACGGACGGACCATGGCATTGCTGACAATTGCCCACCATGTCCTCGGGACCGTTGGTCCCGCTGCCGGGCCAAGACATCGAAAAAGTATGACTTCCGGCGTACAGGAATGCCGGATCTGAAGAAGGAATGATCTGCATGTGACAGGCAACGCACGTATTGGAAATTGAGGCATGGTCCGAACTGGCGATAACCGTGCCGTACGTGTAACCATTGACGCCTTCCAGCATGTCCGCTTGCGGCCCGTGGTGGGGACCGAAATGTGGATTATAAACCAATGCCGCAGTCGTGGCTTTTGCGCGGGCCTGGTGACATTCCATGCAAAGCAATCCTTCACCAGCGTTAGTCACTACGGTGCCGTCCTGGAGCGTAACACTCGCCAGCGTGCGAATCATGTGCGGATTGTTGGTTGGGATCGTTGCGCCGTGCGGTTCGTGGCAGGCCTGGCAGTTGATCGGATTAAAACTCGTATCCACATTGTTCGTAATCCCCTCGACCCGGGCGATGAAACCCTTCCCGGTATGACAACCGACGCAACTGGCATTGCCGGCGGGATCGGTCGTCGTCACGGCGTGAAC